>NZ_JBFBBD010000051.1:0-51031 GCF_040689515.1 Streptomyces sp. NPDC051173 | reverse complement strand
AGGAGATCCGGGTGATCCACAAGGACAACTTCAGCGTCTACGGCGCCCGCAAGGTCCACGCCGCGCTGCTGCGCAAGGGTCATGCCGTGGCCCGCTGCACGGTGGAGCGTCTGATGCGCCAGGCCGGCCTGCGCGGGGTGATACGCACATCAGGGCGAGGATGCCGCCCACCCACCACAGCACGCTGATGAACGCGTCACGGTTGAGCCCGGCGTCGGACGACCCGTCGGTGGCGGCGAAGAACACCAGGGCGGTCAGTGCCGTGCCGAGGGCGATGCCCAGGTGCATGGCCGTGTTGAACAGGCCCGAGGCGGACCCGGCATCCTCGTGCGGGACTCCGGCCAGCGACATGTCGGCGAGCGGGCCGCCGACCATGCCGAGGCCGAAGCCGATCAGGACCACCGGAGCGGTCATCGCCACGAGGGTCAGCTCCGTCTGGAACATGTCGGCCTGGAGTCCGTAGGAGGCCATCGAGACAAGCGCGATCAGGGCTCCGGCCTGGGGCAGGCGGCGGGCGAAACGCCCGCCGCTCTTCGCCGCGATCGCCGCACCGGCCAGTTCCCCCAGGGAGAGCAGCACGAAGGCCAGGGCCGCGTGGAAGGGCGTCATGCCCAGGCCGCGCTGGAGGTAGAGGGTCCAGGTCATGAAGAACAGGCCGCACAGCAGGCCGAGCATCAGCTGCGTGGACAGGCCACCGGAGAACTGCCGGGCCCTGAAGAGGGACAGGGCAACGAGCGGGGCGTTGTGCTGCTTGCGCTGCTGGTGGCGCAGGAAGACGCCGAGCGCGAGCAGGCCGGTGGCGAGCATGGCGAAGCACCACAGTGGCCAGTGGTGGGTGTGGCCCTCGGTGAGGGGGAAGAGGATCATGACGACGGCCAGCGCGGACAGCAGCATGCCGGTCAGGTCGAGCCGGTCGGTCTTCTGTCCGGTCGACTCGGGGATGAACTCGTTCCCGAAGAGGAGCACGGCGAGGCCGACGGGCACGTTGATCAAGAAGATCGGCCGCCAGGACAGCCCGAACAGATCGGCCTCGGTGAGCAGCCCGCCCAGGACGGGGCCCAGGACGTTGGCGAGCGAGAGGACGGCTCCGTAGGCCGAAGGCCTTGCTGCGGTTCTCACCGACGAAGGTGACGTGGAAGGTGGCCAGGACCTGCGGGATCATCAGGGCGACTCCGGCACCCTGGAGCACGCGGGCCGCGATCAGCACACCGGTGCCGGTGGCAAGGCCGCACAGCAGCGAGGCCATGGTGAACACGACGGTGCCCGTGAGGAGGATCCTGCGCCGGCCGTAGATGTCGCCGAGGCGTCCGCCGGTGATCAGTCCGACGGCGACCATCAGCGAGTACGCGGCGGTCAGCCACTGCACCACGGCCGGCCCGGCGCCGGTTGACTCCTGGATCGCGGGCAGGGCGGTCAGGACGATCGACTGGTCGAGGATGTCCATGAGCTCGGCAACCAGCAGCACCACGAGGGCGATCCGGGCGGCCAAGGCCATTCTCGGGTGGTGAGGTGCTGGGTGGTCCGGGGGCTGGGTGGTGTGCTGCGGCTCATTGCCGGGCGCGGAGGAAGACACGACGGGAACTCCTGATCCAAAGGAATCGGGGAGCCCAGCCGTCAGCCGCACCGGGGACCGACAGCAAGAAACCCGGGGCAGACGGCAGAGCTGCACCCGGGGAGAGACAGAAAACACGGGGGAGGGTGACGCAACTCAGGCCAGCGCGACGTCCGCCCCCGAACACGTGCGACAAAACAGCACGTGGGGAACACGGACGACTACATGGCCTGATTAATAGGACGTCACCTCAAGATCGACGCAGAAGGAACAGGAAGTCCGGTCACTGCCACCGACACCTCGGCACAGGAACTCATCCACAGTACGACACCCCCGGGCCCCGCCGCACACCAGATAAAGGTCCCGCCTCCTGCCGGACCGAGCCCGCCGCTCTCAACGAAGCTGACACAACCCCAGGCCAGGACGCCTACCACCCGCACCCCAGCACCTGCCTGTCCCCACACCTCAACCCCCACCCCGCCAGCGTCAGCTTCTTCATCCGCCACATCAGGGATGCGCCCGCCCCTCGCCGCTGCGCCCCTCCAGCCACGCGTCCAGGGCCCGCACCGTCGGCGTCTGCAGCACCTGCCGCAGGCTCAGCCGGACGCCGAAGCGGGACTTCACAGCGTGGACGAGCCGGAAGGCACGCAACGAATCGCCGCCCAGATCCAGGAAGCTGTCGTCGACGGCCACCTCGGGCACCCCCAGCACTGCCGCGAAGAGTGTGCACAGTTCCTTCTCCCGCTCGGTACGCGGCAGGCGGCCCCGGCTCCCGGCGGCGTGGCCCGGATCGGGGAGGGCGGCGCGGTCCACCTTGCCGTTGGAGGTGAGGGGCAGGACCGGCAGGACGACCACGGCCGCGGGCACCATGTACGCGGGGAGGACCGCTGCCACCCGGGCGCGGACCGCGGCCCCCGACAGGGCACCGCCCGACGCGGGCACGACGTACGCGAGGAGTTGCCGCGCCCCGGCCCGCCCGCGGGCCACCACGGCAACCCGGCCGACCCCGGGCTGCCGGCCGACGGCCGCCTCGACCTCGCCGAGTTCCACGCGGAAGCCCCGGATCTTCACTTGGTCGTCCCCGCGCCCCAGGAACTCCAGCTCGCCGCCCGCGCCGAGGCGTACGAGGTCACCGGTGCGGTACATGCGGCTGCCGGCCGGGCCGTACGGGTCCGGCAGGAACCGTTCCGCGGTCGCGCCCGGTCGGTCCAGATAGCCGAGGGCGACGCCGCTGCCGGCGACGTACAACTCCCCTGTCCCTCCCGCCTCCACCGGCTTGAGCGCATCGTCCAGCACGTAGGTCGCGGTGCCGGTGCGCGCCTGCCCCAGCGGCAGGGGCCGTCCGCCGTCCCAGGCCCCTTCCTCCAGGAGCAGGTGGGTGGCGAACAGAGTGGTCTCGGTGGGCCCGTACAAGTGCCGGATCCGGATGCCGGGACAGGCGTCGAGGACCCGGCGCACCGCCTGCGGAGGGACCGTGTCCCCGCCGGTGAGCACCTCCCGTACGGAGGCGAAGGCTTCCGGGGTGTCGTGGGCGAGGGCGTCGAACAGGCCGGCGGTGACATGGACGGCCGTGACGCCGTGCCGGGTCAGGAGGGAGCGCAGCAGTGCCCCGTCGAGGGGGACGCCGGGGCCGACCACGATCCGTCCGCCGTTGAGCAGCGGCACCCACACCTCGTAGGTGGAGATGTCGAACGCGTAGGGCGCGTGAAAGAGTACGGCCCGGTGGGCACCGTCCGCCCAGCAGGCGTCCGTGGCGAGGCCGGCCACCGCCGCGTGGGACACGGCGACGCCCTTGGGCACTCCCGTCGATCCGGAGGTGTGCATCACGTACGCCATGGCGTCCCTGTGGCCGAGGGTGTCCGGGGCGGTCCGCGGCTCGGCGGCGAGGGTGGGGTCGTCGACGACGACGGTCCGCGCGTCGTGGTCGAAGTCGACGGGGTGGAAGCCGTGGTCGACGAGGAGGACGGCGGCTGCCGAGCCGGCCGTCACCAGGGCGCGGCGCGCGGGGGGAGAGTCCGGGTGCAGGGGGACGTAGGCGGCTCCCGCCTTGAGCGTGGCCAGGAGCGAGACGACGAGGGCCGGGGTGTGCCGCTGGAGCACGGCGACGCGCTGTTGTCCTCGTACGCCCAGGCGCAGCAGCCTGTGGGCGAGTTGGTTGGCGCGGGTGTCGAGCTCCGCGTAGGTGAGCGTGTGCTCGCCGTGCTCGACCGCGATGGCGTCGGGGTGGTGGGCGGCTTGTTCCGCGAAGAGGCCATGGACGGTGGACGGGCGCGGCGTGCTCACGTGACGTATCACCTCTTCCTGTGCGGAACGCGGGGTACGGGCCCGGGTGTTCACGGAGGTGGCTCGGCCCAGCACATGCCGTCGGCGGAGGGAACGAGGCCGTTCTCACGGACCGGCTCGTCGTCGAAGCTCTCTCCCAGGGCCGCCTGGGCCTGGACCTTGGCGCCGGCTTCGAGGGCCGCCTCGACGAGCGATGAGTCGAACAGGGCGCCTTCCTCGGAGGCACCGCCGCCGACCAGCTCGACGAACGCCTCCAGCGGGGATCCGGCGGCGTGGGTAATCCCCCGGGCCGTCCAGAAGTAGGAGTCCTCGTCCTGGCGCATGTCGTAGAAGGCCATCAGGAAGTCGTGGAAACGGCTGAACTCGTCACGGTAACGGGCCTCGAACTCCTCGAAGCACCGTGTCTCGTCGGGGCTCCCGGCGCCGCCGCCCAGCACTGTGTTGACGGACCGGGCTGCCAGCAGCGCGCTGTAGGTGGACAGGTGCACGCCCGAGGAGAAGACCGGGTCGATGAAGCAGGCGGCGTCGCCGACGAGGGCCATGCCCGGCCGCCAGAACTTTTCCTGGCAGTAGGAGTAGTCCTTGCGGATGCGGATCTCTCCGTAGGGTCCGGTGGTGACGCGGCGGGCGTCGGCCAGGTGGGCGGCGATGAGGGGGCACTCCTGGATCAACCGGTTCAGTGCCTTCTCACGGTCGCCCTGGACGTGCTCCAGGGCGTCGCGGCGCAGTACGGCGCCCACGCTGGTCAGCCGGTCGGTGAGGGGGATGTACCAGAACCAGCCGGAGCCGAAGGCCGCGCAGAGGATGTTCCCGCTGTTCGGCTCGGGGAGGCGTTCGCCGCCTTCGAAGTAGCCGAAGAGGGCGATGTTCTTGAAGAACTCGGAGTAGACGCGGTGCCCGCCGGTGCGGCCGTGGATGCGGCTCCGGTTGCCGGAGGCGTCGATGACGAACCGTGCGTGGATCTCGCGGCGCGTGCCGGCGGGGTCGTCGAAGCGCACGCCGTCGACCCGCCCGTCCGCTTCCAGGACGTCGACGACCGGGCACTGTTCGCGGACCTCGACGCCGTTGCGCCGGGCGTGGTCGAGCAGGATCTGGTCGAACCTCATGCGCTCGACCTGGTAGGCGGTGGAGGTGGGGCCGGAGAACTTCGACGAGACGGCGAACGCGAACGTCCACGGATCGGGGTTCTTGCCCCAGCGGAAGGTGCCGCCGCGCTTGGTCGTGAAGTGTGCCGCCTCCAGTTCGGGCAGGACGCCCAGAAGCTTGCAGACGCCGTGGACGGTGGAGGGCAGCAGGGATTCGCCGATCTGGTAGCGCGGGAACCGCTCCTTCTCCAGGAGCAGCACCCTGGCGCCGCGCATCGCGGTGAGTGTGGCGACGGTGGAGCCGCCGGGGCCGCCGCCGACGACGATCACGTCGTATTCAGGGTCCGGTGCACGGAGCATGTCCTGACTCCTTCGCAGGGGTGACGGCGTGGTGGTCCCCGGAGGACAGGATGCTGCTCGCGAGGAACCGGGGGCGGCTTGTGTTGAGGTAGTGGCCTCCCTCGGCGGTCCACACGACGTGCAGGGCCGTGCCGAAGCGGGCCCAGTGCCCGACGTCGTCGCGGTGCTCGGTGACGGACCGGTCGTCGTCGGCGAGGAGAGCCGTGACCGGGCAGCCGAGGGCGGCGACGTTCCGTTCCGCTTCGCGCAGGGCCGTGGTGAAGCAGTCCAGGGCGGTGCGGACGTCGTAGCGGACGGCACGGGCGATGTCGGCGCGTTCCTCGGGCGGCAGCCCGTCCGTCCCGGCCGGGGCCTGGCCGGCGGCGAACCGGGCGAAGAGGTCCGCGTCCGTCAGGAGGAGGGCGGCGCGAGCCGGGTGGCCGTCCGGTCCGCAGGAAGGGGGAAGGGCTGCCACAGCTACGAAGTGGGCGGCGGGACGGCCCATGGCGCGCAGGGCGAGGCCGGTGGTGAGGGCCGGTCCGGTGCCCGAGCTGTGCCCCAGCAGCACGAGTTCGCCCGGTACCGACGCGGCGATCTCGTGGGCCAGGTCGGTGGTGAGCCGCTGCGCGGGCACGGGCGGCCGGTCGTCGTCGCTGTCGCGTCCCGGCAGGTCGGCCGCGAGGACCCGCAGCGGTTTGCCCTCCTCGTGCAGGGCCCGGGCCAGGGGGAGATAGCCGAACGCTCCGCCACCGGCGTAGGGCAGGCACACCACGGTGGCCGCCGCGGGGCCGGCGGTCAGCCCCGCGGCCTGTGTCAGATCGGTCAGCAGCGGCCGCCCTTCGTCCGCCGCCTCACCCACGGCGAGTCCCCTGTGCCCGGGCGGGCGCGGGGGCGGCGTTCACGAGCCCTGGGCGCCGGTCGTGGCGCCCGCCGCGGCGGCGAAGAGCTGGCGGTACTGCTCGGTTCCCAGGTCGATGAAGATCTCCAGGTCCGCGTAGGCGTCCGCCGCCGAGCCGTGGAGCTCCACGGCCCGTGCCGTCGTCCGGAACATCATGTCGTCGTGGCCGTGGGACCCGTCCAGGTCGAGGTGGGCCTGCGCGCCCCTGGTGCAGGTGGTCCCGAACTCCTTCGCCGCGCAGTCGGTGATGGCCTGCATGTAGCGGTCCGACCACCATTCCAGGTACCAGTCCCACAGGGCGACCGGCGCGGGGCCGCGCTCGTCGGTGGCCAGGCGCAGGTAGCCCATCGTCTTGGCCGTCGCCGGGAGGACCTTGGTCGCGTCGATCCGCTCAAGGCTCACCCCGAGCCCCGCCAGGTCGTTCACGAACATGCCCTCGTGGCCGATCTCGTCCGCGAGGTAGCGGGCGAGTTTGGCGGCGAGCTGGTAGTCGCCGTAGCTCGCCTTGTACAGGGCGTAGGCGTCGGCCACGTTGTTCAGCCGGATCTGCAGGACGACCTCGATCAGGTAGCGCGTGTAGAACGCGCGGTCGGTCCAGGTGCCCTCGTGCCACTCACGGAGCCTGGGGACGGCCCTGAACTGACGCTCGGTGAGTTCGAGGGCGAGGTTCTCCAGCTTCGCCCGGTCCAGCGTTTCCATGGTCAGTCGCTTCCCCTCGCGGATGTGCCGGTCGGTCGGTGCGGCGGGTGGCTGCCGGGGCGTCGTGCGCTGCCGTACGTTCGGCGATCAGCGCGTGGAGCCGGTCCAGGCCCGTGGAGATCTGTTGCTCCGTCAGGACTGAGCAGCTCAGGCGTAGTTGACGCCGGGCATGCTCGCCGGTGGTGAAGTGGCTCATGGGGGTCCACAGCACGCCGTGCCGGACGGCGGAGTGCTCCAGCAGGGCGTCGTCGGCGACGAAGGGCAGGCTCAGGACGACGAAGAACCCTCCGCCGGGGCGGTTCCAGCGCACACCGGGCAGGGAGCCCAGCCGTGCGTCCAGCCCGTCGAGGAGGGCGTCGAGGTTGCGGCGGTAGAGCGCGGTCCTCCGTTCGTTGGCGCGGACGAGGCTGCCGTCGTGCTCCAGCAGCATTCCCCCGACGACGGCCTGGCCCACCGCCGAGGTGTTCACTGTGACCATGCTCTTGATCTTCGACAGTTCGTCGGCGAACAGCCCGCTGCCGCCTCCGGGAAGGGTCACGGTCTGATCGGCGACGGCGAACCCCACCCGCGCTCCGGGGAAGCAGCTCTTGGCCAGCGACCCGAGGTAGACGACGTGCCCCGTGGTGTCCAGGGCCTTGAGGGTGGGCGGGCGGCGGGCGGCGGCGCGGAACAGACCGTAGGGGTTGTCCTCCAGGATCAGCAGCCCTTCGCGCGCGGCGAGGTCCAGCAGGCGCCGGCGCGCGGCGAGGGAGAGCGTCGTACCGGAGGGGTTGGAGAAGTCAGGGACGACGTAGAGGGCCCGGGGTTGCTCGCCGGCGGCGCGGGCGGCGAGGATCGTGCCCGTGAGGTCGGCGAAGTCGATGCCGTCGGGCCCCTCGGCGACGAAGCGCACCGGCATGTCGAGGAGCCGCGCGGCGCCGGTGAGCCCCACGTACGTGGGCGCGACGGCGAGGACGACGTCGCGGGCGTCCGCCCGCAGGGCCCGCAGCACCAGCCACAGGGCCTCCTGGGCGCCGACGGTGACGACGAGGGACTCGGGGTCGGCCGTGATCCCCTCGTCCACCGCGAGGTGCCGGGCGAGGAGGTCGTGGACGATGCCCTTGGTGCGCCCGTACTGGAAGAGGGCGCGCCGCACGCGCGTCTCGTCGTGGCCGAACTGCTCGGCGAGGTGGGCGCGGAAGCGGTCGAGGTAGCGGTGGAGGTCTTGGACGTCGAAGGTCTCCTCGGTGGGCCGGCCGGGTGCGAAGGAGATCGCGTCGGGGAACCGGCCGGCCACTTCGTTGAGGAAGTTCATCGACAGCAGCGCCGGGTCGCCGAGGGACGCGTGCAGGGTGGTGAGGTCGAGCGCGAAGGGGTGGGAGGGGCCGGTCATGCGGGGACTCCCTTCCGGTCGCCGTCCCGGCCGCTCACGCGCAGCCGGCGTGCCGCGGCGGCGTCGGAGCAGCCGGCGAGGGTGAGGGCGCAGCGCAGTTCGCGGTCGACGAGGTCCAGCACGCCGCGGACGCCGTCCTGGCCGCCGGTGGCCAGGCCCCACAGGACGGGGCGGCCGAGCAGGACGCCCTGGGCGCCGAGGGCGAGGGCCTTCAGGACGTCGGTGCCGGAGCGGATGCCGCTGTCGAGCAGGAGCGGGCAGCGGCCGGCGAGGGCGTCGCACGCCGCGGGCAGCATGTCGGCGGTGGCGGCGGCGCCGTCGAGCTGGCGGCCGCCGTGGTTGGAGATGACGACGGCGTTCGCTCCGAGGTCGGCGGCGCGGACGGCGTCCCGGTGGTCGAGGATCCCCTTGACGATCAGTGGCAGGCGGGTGAGTTGCCGGAGCCGGCGCAGGTCGTCCCAGTCGCACCGGGGGTCGAGAATCTCCTTGGTGTGCTCGCCCACGGCGGACCGGCCGGCGCCGTGCCGGTGGGCACGGCCGGGCACCGGTTCGTCGAGGTGGGCGGCGCGGACGCCGTCGGGCAGTGTGAAGCCGTTCCGCAGGTCTCGCGGGCGGCGGGCCATTTCGGGGACGTCCACGGTGACCATCAGCGCGGCGCACCCGGCGTCCTCGGCACGCCGTACCAGCGGGACGACCGCTCGGGCTCCGCGCAGCCAGTACAGCTGGAACCACGTCACCCCGCCGAGAGCCGTCAGCTCCTCGACGGGCACGCTGCTGAACGTGCTGACCGTGAACGGCACCCCGGCCGCGGCCGCCGCCGCGGCGACCGCCGTCTCGCCGTCGGGGTGGACGAGTCGCTGGTAGGCCATGGGGGCGACGGCCAGGGGCAGTTCGGCCCGCGCGCCGGCCAGGTCGGTGGCGGTGGCGGGCTCCGCCGCGCCGGTCAGCACGCGCGGGACGACGGCCACCCGGTCCAGGGCGGCGCGGTTGGCCGCCATGGTGAGTTCGGCACCGCTGCCGCCGTCGATGAAGTCCCGTACCGGGCGGGGCAGTACCCGCGCCGCGGCCGCGGCGTAGTCGTCGACGGACACCGGCGCGGTCACGGGCGGTGGCCCCGGGCCGTGGCGCGTTCGCTCTCCACGGCCTCGTAGAGGGCCTTGATGTTGCCGTCGCCGAAGGTGCGGGCCCCGACCCGCTCGATCACCTCGAAGAACAGGGTGCGCCGGGTGTGGGTGGAGCGGGTGAAGAGCTGGAAGAGCTGCCCGTCGTGGTCCTCGTCGACCAGGATGTCCAGGGCCCGCAGCTCCGTCGTGGTGTGCCGGGCCGGGACGAGCCGCGCCTCGAGCATGTCGTAGTACGCGCGGGGCACGGGCAGGAAGTCGACGCCGTGGCCGCGCAGCGTGGTGACTGTCCGCACGATGTCCGCGGACCGGAACGCCACGTGCTGCACGCCCGGCCCGTCGTGCTCCTTCAGGAAGCGGTCGATCTGGCCCGGTTCGGCCGTGACGTCGGGCTCGATGAGGGTGAGGGTGACGGTGCCGGACGGGCTCTGGACGACTTGGGAGTCCATGGCTTGGGCGCCGATCGCGATGTGCTCGGTGAAGATCACCTCGAAGCCCAGGACACGGGTGTAGAAGTCGACGGTGGGGGCGAGCTGTCCTGCTTCGAGGCAGATCGCGCAGTGGTCGACCGTCTGCAGCGCGCCCTCGCCACCGCTCCCCCGCGGTGCCCTGGGCACAGCGGTGAAGTCGGGGGGCAGCGGGGCGGGCCGGGCAGCGTCGTGGTCGACGAGGGTGTGCGCGATGTCGGCGACGCCGGCGATGGTGGCCGTGGTCCGGCCGTCGTCGTGCCGGCGGGGCGCGGCGAGCGGGCGGGCACCCCTGGCCACGGCCTCGGTGAAGGCGGCTGCGGCGTCCGGGGTGCTCAGGGCGATGTCCGCGACGCCGGCGCCGTGCCGCCGCACATAGGCGTCGGCCGGGTGGTCGTCGGCGAGGGCCTGGGTGAGGACGAGCGTGGTGTGGCTCTGCCGCAGGGCGAGCGACCCGGACGCGGGCATGCCGGCGGCAGGCCCGGCCCGCCCGGCGGTGCGGAACCCGTAACGGTTCATCAGGTGCCCGGCGCTCTCGGCAAGGTCCTCGACGTGGAACTCGACGTGGCTCAGCCCGAAGCCGGGGGGCGTGGAGGAGGACGTCATGAGCACACCGGTCGTGGGGTCGGGGACGTGATCGGGATGCCCCTCGCCGGGCCGGCTGCTCGGATCGTTCCGGGCTCCGGAGTCTGCATGGCCGCTCTCTTCCCGTGGCTGTTCCGTGAGCGTTCGCGTGGCTGAGGGCCTGGCGCCGGTGGCTGGGGCCGTCAGCCGTGGAGGTAGTCCTCCGGCCCTCCGTCCCGGACCGTGTCGAGGGTGAAGCAGTGGAAGCCGCCGCCGAACAGCCGCCGGTGGCGGTGCCGTACGGGGACGACGGTGAAGCGGTGCCGTTCCAGTGTCCGGACGAGCTCCGGGCACGCGTCGTTGACCAGGACCGTGTCGGGGCTGACGGACAGGACGTTCAGATCGATGAACGGGCTGGTCAGGATGAGGTCGTCATCGTCGTACGCGGGGAAGTTGTCCGTCTCCGGCGGCGGCGCGACGATGAGGTCCCAGGTGCGCAGCGGCTGCGGCAGGAGCTCGGCGACCTGCCGGGAGCGCACCAGCAGGACGCCCGGCCGCAGGGCGAGAACCATGCTGTCGATGTGGCTGTCACTGATCTCGTACACCCGGTGGATGCGGAACCTGTCCCGCAGATGGCGTTCGAGCCAGTCGACGGCCAGGGCGTGGTTGGTTGTGGAGATGTTGGCGACGATGTCCCGGCCCAGCCGCAGGCACTGCGCGGCGTCGAACATCATCTCGTGACCGGCGTCGTACGGCGAGGGCCGCGGTTCGCCGATCCGCTCGGTCGCCGCGGAGCGGTTGGCGTAGGAGGGGTCGAAGGAGGCGTCGGTCATCAGCGGACGGGGCATCACCGTCCACCGGGCCCCCTGACGGAAGTAGTCCGCGAAGACGGGGGTGAGGAACTGGGTCTCGAAATATCGGGCCCGGATCATCGGAGGGGTCTCGATGATCTCGTCGCCGGCTATGAGGGTGTTGTCCCGCAGATTGAGCGGTGGCACTACGGCCGCCGACCAGGCGGGGGTACGTACTTCGGTGGTCCGCGCGTCCAGTTCCATCGGCCGGCGTACCGTGACCGACAGTTCCTCCAGGGCCTTGACGATGCCTTCGATGTCCTCGTTCAGCTCGTTCACGTACCGCTCTTTGATTGAGGAGCGGCCGGGTGCGGCCGGTGCGCCGGCCGTGGTAAGCCGGGGGTAGTACCAGGTGGACTCGGCGAAGTTCTCGTGGAAGAACAGGTCGAACGAGAGCTCGCGCTCGTGCGAGGTGTAGTTCGTTGCGGAGCCGACCACGACCTCACGCAGTGGCGACCATTCGTCGTAGCTGTTCAACCGCATCGATGGGCTCTCCTCTGAGATCATCAAAGAATTCCCGCCCGGGGCGCGACCCCGCGAAACGGGCAGGGCCGTGGAGCGCCGACGCCGCCTTGGTATTTTATACAGAACGGGCGGGTGACCCGGCAATGCCCCTCAGAAGATCCGGCCACATCACACGGGGCGCTTCAGCGGCCGAAATACTGCGTTCATACACCACAGTGCCGTCCGGACACTGATTCGACGCCCACAAGGGGGAGTTGACCCTGACTCACCCCTGTGCCATGGTGGAAAAACAGCCATGTACCGGAGGGTTCGCTTTCCTTCTCTCCTCCCTCCGGGCTTTCGGATTCGCGTGCTGCCATACCGTATTTCTGGCCATGCGAACAGGCGACGAAATCACAGGAACAACGGAAACAAAACCTGCAACAAAAACTGCGTGGAAGGGAATAGAGCCTGATGAGGAAAGACATGGATCTCGGGCTCTCCGAGCTCGCACACCTGAACCCGGAGCAGCTGCAGGGCTTCCTGGAGGAGCGTTCCGGAGTCGCCGTGCGTGGCTCGGGGGACGCCTGTTTCTCCGCACCCCGCGCGCAGACGGTACGCGGCGCGAGTGACGCCTACTTCGCGGCTCCTCGGGCGCAGACCGTCCGCGGTGTCGGCGACGCGCACTTCTCCGCGCCCCGCGCGCAGACCGTACGCGGCGCGACGGACGGGTACTTCTCGGGTCCGCGCGCACAGACCGTCCGCTGAATCCGCGCGCGGGAGCGGCCGCCCGGCGTGCCGGGTCCCGTGCTCGCCGCGACGGAAAGGCCGTCCCAGGGGTGGACCCGTGTCCGCCCCTGGGCGCACGGCATCCGCGGCCTCCCACGGGGACGGATCTCCACGACTGTTCCCCGTGAAAGGCCGCGCCCCGGAAGCGACGGAGAGGACCGATCGAACGTGAGGCTGCGGGATCGAGCCCCCAAGGCCGCCGGCCCGGGCGTCCACCGTGAGGTCACCACCCGGGAGACCTGGGAGCGGGTCAGCCCCCACCTGCGGCGGGCCGGCATCACGCGGCTCGCCGACATCACCGGCTTGGACCACCTCGGCATTCCCGTCTACAGCGCGATCGTCCCGCGGTCCAACGACAGCATCTCGGTGTACAGCGGCAAGGGCGCCACCCACCTCGACGCCAAGGTCAGCGCCGTTATGGAGGCCATCGAGCGGTACTCCGCCTGGCTGCCGGTACGCCCCGACCTCGTCGCCTCCTACGACGAACTCGCCACCGCCGGCGAGAGCGTCATGCACCCCGCCGAGTACACCCTCGAACTGACCCGCGGCTACCGCGACGACAACCCCCTGTCCTGGCTGCGCGGGTGGGACCTGCTGGCCGACGAGCCCGTCCTCGTCCCCCAGGACGGCGCGGTCTACCAGGCACGTCTGCACGAGGAGCCCTGCTACCGCATCACCACCACCACGGGACTGGCCTCGGGCAACAGCCTGGAGGAGGCGGTCTGCCACGCGCTGTGCGAGCTGATCGAGCGGGACTCCATGACGCTGGCGGAGCTCGTGAGCAACTACCTGCCCCAAGTGCTGGCCGGCGAGGGGGCCGACGCGCGGATCCCGCCGGGCACCGTCGACCGGCTCCGCGGCCGCCATCCGCATCTGCGCCTGGAGACGGCGCCGCCCGCCGCACAGGAGATGATCGGCCGCTTCCGCACGGCCGGCATCGACGTACGCGCCATCGACGTGACCTCCTCCCTGGCCGTCCCCACCTTCTTCGCGGCCACCAGCGAGGACATCGGACCGGCCACCTCCCAGGGGCACTGCGGCTACGGCACCCATCCCGACGCCGAGGTGGCGCTGCTGCGCGCGCTCAGCGAATGCGCCCAGGCCCGGGCCGTCGACATCCAGGCCATGCGCGAGGACATCAGCCTGCCCGGTGAGAAGGTGGCCAAGTACGAGCTGCACGTGCGGCGCTCCGCCGCCGTGGACAAGAGCGCCTGGGCCTGGCAGCCGGCGAGCCGCACGACCGGCATGGCCGACGTCCGCGCCTTCCCCTGCGACGACGTCCGGGGGGACATCGACTTCATGCTCGGCCGGCTGAGCGAGGCGGGCATCCCCCGGGTCGTCGTGGTCGACCTGTCGCCCCCTCAGATACCGGTCAGTGTGGTGCGAGTGATCGCACCACGGCTCGAGTCCTGGGCGACCGACTACTGCCGGATCGGGACCCGCGCCGCGCACGCGTGGCGGACTGCCGTCCAGGAACTGCTCGCGACCGTGCCGGACGCGGCGCCCGGCACCGCCTCGACCACGACCTCTTCCGTCTGACACCTGGGAGCGCCCCCGCATGGACCCGGTGGTCTTCCTCGGACCGAGCCTCGACCGCGCCACGGCGGTCCGGACACTCGACGCCGAATACCTGCCGCCCGTCGCCCGCGGCGACATCGACGCCCTGCTCGCCCGTCCGCAGCCGCCCTGCCTCATCGGCATCGTGGACGGCCGCTTCCTCGGCAGCCTGGCCGTCTCCCCCAAGGAGGTCCTGCGCGCAGTGGACGCGGGCATCGCCGTCTACGGCTCCTCCAGCATGGGTGCGCTCCGCGCCGCCGAATGCGGCCCGTTCGGGGTGACCGGCATCGGCCGGATCCATGACGCCTACGCATGCGGAGCCGTCGACGCCGACGACGAGGTGGCCCTCGTCTACGACCCCGACACCCTGCACGCCACCTCCGAACCACTGATCAACCTCCGGTTCGCCGTCCGCACGGGAGTCGCGGCGGGAGAGCTCGACGCCGCCACCGCCGAACGGTTCCTGGCCCTGGCGAAGTCCCTGTACTTCCCCGACCGTACGGTGGCGAACGTCCTCCGCATGCTGCGGGCCGAGGGCTTCGCGACGGACGGCATCGCCGCCTACTTCGCGGACCGGGCCCCCGACGCCAAGGCGGAGGACGCCCTCGCGCTCCTCCGGGCCCTGGGCGACCACCACGCGAACCTCACCCGGGGCGGTCCTCCGCCTGCGGCCGGGACGCCGGGGCACCCCGAGGGGGCTCCTTCTTGATCCGCGCCTACCGGTCCCTCCTCGCGGTCCCCGGCGCCGCCCGCTTCAGCGCCGCCGCCTTCATCGGCCGACTGCCGGTGCCCATGCTCGGACTCGGCGTGATCCTGCTGGTCTCCGCACGGTCCGGCTCCTATCGGACGGCCGGCCTCGTCGCCGCCGCGACCATGCTCGGATACGCACTCGCCGCACCGGCAGCGGGCAGAGCGGCGGACCGATTCGGGCAGCGCCGCGTCCTGCTCGCCTCGTCCGTCGCCCACACGGCCGGCCTGCTGGCCCTCCTGTCCACGACGACCGCCGAGGCGTGGGTGCTCTGCCTGGCGGGAGCCGTCACCGGAGCCTCACGGCCCTCCACCGGCACGATGGTGCGTACGCGATGGGCGCACGTTCTTGCTCCCCCCGCCCCGGCGGCCCCGCGGCCGACGACGACGTCACCTCCGGACGCGGATCCCGCCTCGACCGCCCCGTTGGAGACCGCCTTCTCCTTCGAAGCCGTGCTGGACGAGGTGACCTTCATCGCCGGCCCCGTCGTCGTCACGGCACTGGCCACGCACGTGAGCCCGCGGGCGGGCCTGCTGTGCTGTCTGCTGCTGACCGTCGGGGGCTCGACCTCGCTGGCCCTGCAGCGTGCCACCGAGCCACCGCCCCGGCAGGGCCGCTCCCACCGGGGTACCGCCCTCACCGTCCGTGGCATGCCCGCGATCATCGCGGTGGCCTTCTGCGGCGGCCTCGTCGTCGGCGTGCTCGACCTCGCCGTGGTAGCCCGCGCCGAAAGCCTCGGATCCCGTGCGCTGTCCGGACCGCTGCTCGCCGTACTCGCCCTCGGCAGCATGGCCGGCGGGCTCTGGTACGGCAGCCGTACCTGGCGGGCGGCGCCGCACGTGCTGTGGATCCGCTGTCTGGGCGTCCAGGTTCTCGGCCTCCTCCCCCTCGCCCTGTCCGCCGGTGTGCCCACACTGACCGCCGCGATGTTCGTCGCCGGCCTGACGGTCACTCCGATCGGCACCTCGGGACTGGTATTGCTGGAACGGCTCCTGCCGCCGCGTCTGCTCACCGAAGGCATGGGCGCGGAGACCGCCGCCATGGCACTGGGCGCGGCGGGCGGTGGCTGGCTCTCCGGAGTGACGGTGTCGGCCTTGGGCCCGGCCCGCGCCCTGGCCCTGCCCCCCGCGGCGGCCGCCCTCGCGCTCCTGGTCGCCGCCTGCTGCCTGCGGTCGACTGCCGTGTCCGCCGAGGACAGGGCGGAGAGCCCGGCGCCCAGCTGCCCCGAACCCGGTACGGGACAACGGGTATGAGGACACGCCCCCCGCCGACCGGGTCGCCCTGCGCCTCCCTCACCCCCACCAGCTTTGTGAAAGGGAACCTCCGTGTCCCGATTGCTCATTGCGAACGACTTCACCGAAGAGCTCGAGGAATCCGGCGAACCGCGGCTGGCCACCGCCCGCTGGCACGCCAAACGCGCGCTGTTCTTCGCGCGGGACCACGACGTCCTCATCCTGCCCGAGGCTCCGGACGACTCCTTCGTCCACTACGTCACGGCCCTCACCGGCACCGACCGCTCCACCCTCGCCGTCATCACACCGCCCGGCGCCGCCCTGACCCCGGCGACGCTCACCGATCCGGCCTTCCGCGATCGGGTACGCGCGGCGCTGACGGGCCGCACGGTCGACGCGGTGATCCCGCTGCACCCCGACGCGGCCGCGGTGGACCTGGCCCGCGGCCTCGGTCTGTTGGAGGCGGTGGCCGGGCACGGGTTCATCGCCCAGGGCGGAGGGTCGCTGGCCAACAGCAAGGCCGTCTTCCGTGCTCTCGCGGCCGGTACCGGCACCCCCGTCCCCGACGGCACGGTGTGCGCCGCCGTGGAGAGCGCGACGGGAGCCGTGCACGCCCTGCTGGAGGGAGGGCACCCCGTCATCGTCAAGCACGAGTACCGCCAAGCCACCAAGGGCAACGAGATCCTCAGCCCGTACGGCGGCATCGCCCCCCGTGGAGCGCCGCGGCTGACCGTCCTTGACGACCGGCCCGCCGTGGCCGCGTACCTGCGAGACCACTGGGGCCGCATGACCAGCGACGGGCGTCACCGGCTCGTCGTGGAGCGCTACTTCCCCGACTCGGCGACGGTCTTCGCCGAGTTCACGCTCACGGACGAGGGGATCGCCGCGGCCGGGCAGGGGGAGCTGCTGTACGAGCCGGGGCCCAGCGCCCAGATCATGCCGGTGCAGACCGTTCCCCCGGAGCTGACCGCCGAACTCCTCTCAGGGGGCCGCGAACTGTGCAGGGCGCTGCACGCCATGGGCTACCGGGGGACGGTCAGCACCGATGCCATCGTCACGGCGGACGGCCGGCTGTTCTTCACCGAGTTCAACGGCCGTACCACCGGTTCCACCCATGTCTACGCGGAGATCGGCGGCAGGATCGTCGGCCCCGGCCACTACCCGCTCCACCGCGTGCTGCTGGAGCACGTCGCCTGGCCGGTCCCCTCGTTCGACCGGGCCGTCGCCGCGCTCACCGAGGCCGGCCTCGCCTACCGCCCCGGAACCCGCACCGGGGTGGTCATCAACACCGCGTTCGACACCGCCTACCGGGACGTCTGCTTCTGTGTCGTCGCGGAGGACCTCGCCGGGGCCAGGAAACAACGGGAGCAGGTACTGAGCCTCTTCGCGTGAGCCGTCATCGGGTCCGGGGTGGTGCCGGTCCGCTGCGGCTCACAGCGGCAACAGGCAGGTCCCATCCTCCCGCACGGCGCGGGCCGGTGCGGACCCACACTCCGTCATAATTCCCGTGGCAGCGGGCTTCGGCCCAGGGAGTGGGGATCTCCGGTGGCGGCTTCTCAACGGGTCAACAGCGCTGTGGCGTTCATCGTGGGCTCGGGACATTCCGGTAGCACGCTGCTCGGCCTGATGCTGGGCACGCATCCGTCGGTGTTCTTCGCCGGTGAGGCGCAGAAGAGTCTGCTGGCGGGAGTGCCGGGGGTGCCGGAGTGGAAGGCATACTGTCGGCGGTGCGGTCCCGGCTGTCCCGTGTGGGGCGGGGTGCGCCCGCCGGGCCCCGGTGACCGGGGTCTGTACGACGTGCTGGCCCGTCGCTCGGGGCGCCCCGTCGTCGTGGACTCGTCGAAGGACGCCGACTGGTCCTGGCACCAGGCCGCCGGGCTGGGCGGTGTCGTCCCGGCCGTGCTGATCGTGCTCGCCCGGGACGGGCGTGCCGTCGTCAACTCCTGGCGCCGGAAGTACCCGGACCGCTCCGTCCGCGACCACACCGCCGACTGGGCGGCCCGCATGCGCGACGCCGAGGCCCTGGCCGCACGCTGGCACGGCCCGGTGTGCCGGGTCCACTACGAGGACCTGGCCACGAGGCCCGAACCGGTCCTGCGCCGCGTATGCGCCGCCCTGGGCCTGGACTTCCGGCCGGAGATGTCCGCGCCCTGGCACGGCGAACACCACCCGCTCTCGGGAAACGCCGGGACCTGGTCCCTCCTGGCACGCGCCGCCCCACCGCCCGGGAACCCGGACAGGCCGGGACCCGACCTGTCGAGCGCGGCGTACTACGCGGACCACCCGGCGGACGTCGTGCTGGACCTGCGCTGGAAGCGGGAGATGTCCGCCGCGGCCCTGGCGGAGTTCGAGGAGGTGGGCGGCGAGACGAACGTACGCTACGCACGGTGACCGCGGAGGCGGCGACGGGCCGCCGTCCAGGCGCCGTTGACAACGGCCGGCGTTCCGGCACGGTAGCGGCCATGAGCCTCCGCCCGCCACCTGCCATGAAGCCGAAGGTCTTCGGCATCGGCCTGTCACGCACCGGAACCCTCTCCCTCACCGCCGCCCTGTACACCCTGGGCTACGACACCGCCCACTATCCGGCCGATCTCGCGACCCATGCGACGCTGCTGGCCGGCACCGCGCGCTTCCCGCTGCTCGACCGGTACGACGGCATCACCGACATCACCGTCGTGCCCTACTACCAGGACCTGGACGTCCTGTGGCCGGGAGCGAAATTCGTCCTCACGGTCCGCGAGGAGGAGAGCTGGCTGTGCTCCTGCCGCCGGCACTGGGAGCGGCCGGTGGCGAACAAGGCGGCCCGCGGTGAGCGCTACCAGGAGCTCCAGTACTTCCTGCGGGCCGCGGTGTACGGCTGCCATGCCTTCCACCGGGAACGGTTCCTTCAGGTCACTCGGCGGCACACCGCCGAAGTGCTGCGCCACTTCGCGGGACGGGACGACGACCTGCTCGTTCTCGACGTCGCCGGCGGGCATGGCTACGAGCGGCTGGCGCCCTTCCTCGGGCTGGCGGTCCCGGGCGAACCGTTCCCCCACGGGAACCGCGGCGAGGACCGCCGGCGGTGAGCGTCGCGGTCACGCCGGACCGCTGTCACTCCGGGGCAAGGGCGCCGTGGCCCCCTCGATGCGCAGGCCGGCCAGGACGTCGTCGGCGCGGCGACGCCAGGTGTAGCGGTCCAGGAACTGCCGGCGGGCCTCGTCGCCGAGCGTCCGACGCAGTGTCTCGTCGGCGATCAGCCCGGTCAGCGCGCGCACCCAGGCGTCGGCATCCTCGGGCGGGCACAGCAGGCAGTTGACCCGGTCCCGCAGGACTTCGCGGAGGACGGGCAGGTCCGAGGCGATGATGGGCCGGCCGTGGGCCATGTACTCGAACAGTTTCATGGGCGAGGTCCAGCGCCCGATCTCGTCGAGTCTGCCCCAGGTGTAGACCTTCCGCTGATGCGGGGCGAGCACCACGTCGAAGTGGGGGTAGTAGGCGGAGAGTTCCGCCGGTGGCCGGTGCCCGTGGAAGTGCACGTTGGGCAGGCCGCAGACTTCCTCCCAGCGGGCCCGGTACTCGGGAGTGCCGCCGACCAGGTGGAACTCGTAGCCGGGGAGCCGGCCGGCGAGCTCGATGACGAGGTCGATGCCGCGCCCGTCGTAGAGGTGCCCGACGTAGCCGACCCGCGGCACGTCCTGGCGTCCGGGCAGTTCGGGACGGGCTCCGGCCGGGACGGGCTCGACCGGGTCGGCGCAGTCGGGTGCCACGAGGATCGGCAGGGTGCCCAGCCCGTCGTACGCCGCCTGGAGATCCCGCGCCAGGGCGTGCGTGATGACGACGACGCGCGCGAGCCTCGGCCGCGCGAGCAGGTCGCGTTCCATCCCGGCCGGCGCCAGGTCCCTGCGCAGCTGGTGGACCTCGTAGACGAACGGGGCCAGGTCCGAGACCGTGGAGAGGCCGTACGGGTCACGCCCGTAGACGAGGTCGGGGACGCCGTCGCGGAGCAGCACGTCCCGCACGGCTTCGGCGCGCTTCCAGTAGCCCGCCGGGGTGTAGTCCGGACAGGGGACGGTGCGCAGGCGGAACCGGTGGCGCACTCCGTAGTAGGCGTACGGATCGTCGGCGGGGTGGGAGCCTGGGGCGGCGTAGAGGGTGACGTCGTGCCCGGCGCCGCTGAAGGCGTCGCACATGCGCATGATGTGGACGCCGTTGGCGAAGACCGAAGGGATGCTCCCGCTGTTCAGGTACGCGATACGCATGCCGTCTACCGCCGGGACGGTGCGAGGGCGGACCGGGGCCGGGGGCCGTCGGCGGTGGCGGGTGGTCGTCGCGACGTGCTGGCAGGTGGTTCCACCGCACTCTCCTCATCCTGGGCCGGGCACGGGGCGAGGGCCGCGCGGGTCCCGCCGTGGCGTCCGGTCACTCGACCGCATCGGGCGACGGGACGTCAAGGGGCCCTGCCCGGGCGGAGGTTGACGATTCCGGCCGGGAACCCGGTTTAGGGGACCGGGCAACCGGCCCGATGACGTGATTACTCCTTGTGCGCGATTGACCACCTTCTTACGGTGAGGATTCAGAGGTCCCCGACCACGGTGGAACCGGGATTCGAAAGGAGATCGCGGTGAACGACATAGAGCAGGTCCCGGAGGAGGAACTGCCCGAGCTGGCGTTGATGATCGACGTCCCCAGCTGACACCAGTCCACCCTCGTTCAGGGCGGCGGACCGGACCTTTCCCGTCCGCTGCCCTCCGCCGGGTACCGGAGGTACACGCCTGTGCGTATCGCACCCGACGCACGCCGGAGCGCCGAGGAACGCACGACGCTGGCCCGCATGACCCGGTCGGCCTTGGCCCGGGCGGGACTGACGGTGACTTCGGCGGAGGCGCGGCACCCTGCCGCAGTCGAGATCGCGCACCTCGCCCAGGGCGTGCTGCGCGCGGACGCGCCCGACCGGGAACGGCTCGCGCGGCTCGGCAGGATGCTCGACCAGGCCCGCGCCTGCATCGCCGCCGCACCTCCGTCCACGCCCACCTGGCCGGTCGACCGCGCCGCGCCCGGCCCGCACCTGGAGCGGAGCGTCGCCCGCGCCCGCAACTCGCTTCCCCGGCAGAAGGGTGCCGCCGGGACGCCACCGGAATCCACCGTGGTCGCCTGGCGCGAGCGCGACAGCGGGACACTCCGCGAGACGGTCGGGCTGCTCGCGGCCGTCTGGCCCGAGGCGCACGCGGAGCTGGGCGAAAGCCTGGCCCAGATCGCCCTGTTGGACGGCCCGACGATCGACGGGTTCACCGATTTCACCGTGCACGGCGCCGTGTTCGTCCGACGTGACCGCCTGAGCCCGGGCCCCGACGCCCTGCCGGGGCCGGTGCGCCTGGCGGAGGCTCTCGTCCACGAGGGCACGCACACCCGGTGCAACGCGGCGTCCGTGGCGGCGGAACCCTTCCTGAGACCCGCGCGGGGCGACGCGCCGCTGGTCGCCACCCCGCTCCGCATCGACCCCCGGCCGCTGACCGGGCTGTTCCAGCAGGTCGTCGTCCTGTCCCGGAGCGTCCTGCTGTACCGCCGGCTGCTCGACATGGACGCGCGAGCCCCCGACACCGCAGCAGTACGCTCACGCCACACACAGCTCACGCGCTCCGTCACCGAAGGCGTACGCACCCTGGCGGACCATCGCGAGGCGCTCACGGGCCACGGGGTGGCCGTCCTGGAGGAGGCCGCCGCCGTGGCCCGGGTGGCCACCCGATGACCGCGCCCTCCTGGAAGCCGCAGGTCTTCAGCCCCTACCCGGCATGGCCCGATGTCGTCTTCGCGCGCGTCGCCGCCCGGTCGCCACAGTTCGACCCGGTGTGCGCGGCGGGCGGGCGGCCCGTCGTCATCGGCAGTGCGGCCGGGCACCGCAAGGACCACGTCGTCGCGAGCGCACGCGGCGAGCTCCTCGAACGTGTCGGCAACATCCTGGCGGGCCGCGCCGCCGAGGCCGGCGCCGCCGTGGTGGCGAGCCACCGCGACCTCCGCCGCCGGGGTGTACCGGCCCTCGACCCCGCCACGCTGGCCCGCGGGGACCCGGCCGCGTCCCGCGACGCCCGACGGCTGTGGGTCACGGGCCGGGTGGTGCCCGGTGGCGCCGGGATCCACGTACCGGCCGGCGCCGTCTACCTCCACCACCGGGCCCCGGCCGGCTGCGACCCCGGGCCCGGCGCCGGGTCGACCGGCGTCGCCTCGCACCCCGGTCCGGAGTCCGCGGCGGACCACGCCGCCTGGGAGGTCCTCGAACGCGACCTCGTCCGCAGAAGCTGGTACGGACTGTCATCGGCTCCCGTCCTGCTGCCGACGCCCGTCCTGCCTGCGCCCCTCGCGGCACTTCTGGACGGACTCGGCGCACAAGTCAGCGTTCTCGACGTTCCCGCCCCGGCGGGCACCCGGTGCGTGGCCGTCTGCCTGCACGCGCCCGACCGTAGTGGGCAGACGTTCGGGGCCCGGTGCGGACCTGACGACGGGGACCTCGCCCCCTTGGTGGAAAAGGCCGCGTACGAAGCCCTCATGGTGCGGTGGAGCATCCACTCGCCAGTGAGCCGCGATGCCTGGGCCCGCTGGCAGGGGCGCGACGCGCCGGACTCGGCCGTCCGCCACGCGCTGTGGGCCTATCACGTGCAGGACAGCCTGGCCCTGTGGACCGCGACCGGTCCGCCGGGGCACGACCGCCGGACCGCCGCGCCGCCGGGCGAGCCGGTCCGCAGCGGACTTGACGCACTGTCCGCCCACAGCGGCCGGGAGCTCGTCCTCGTGGACACGACCTGCGGTCCGGCTCGCAGCCTGGGCGTGAGTGTGACGCGAGTGGTGGCCCCCGGGGCCCACCCGCTGCCGACGGGCCCGGACGACGAACGCGGCCCGCCGTCCCCGCGCGGCCCGCACCCCTTCGGCTGACTCCGCTCCGGCTGACACGCCGTTGCTGACACGCCGTTTCGGCTGACACCCTTCCGGCCGACGCCGCCGCCCGCTCAGCGACCGACTCGCCGGCAGGCCGCCCGGGCTCCCGCCCGGACGCCGCACCGGCCCGGGCCGAGGAGAACACCATCTTGTCCACACACCAGGACCTCACCTCCGAGACGGCGACGGCAACGGCAACCACGGCAGCGGCGCTTCCCGGCGCCCGGCGCACCGGCGAGGAAAGCCTGAATGCGGCGGAGGAAAGCCCGGAGCACGGGCCCGACGGGCCCGGGGACGCCGACCGTCCGGGGCACGCCGACCGAGCCGGGGACGCCGACCACCCCGGACACACCAACCGGCCCGAGCACACCGGCCACCCCGGGTACGCCGACCGCAGCGCCGCCGACTACGACCGCTGGTTCGGCAAACCCGGTATCACCGGCGCGACCGTGGACACCCTCGCGCGTCTCGCCGGTACGGGGCCGGTGCTCGAACTCGGCATCGGCACCGGCAGAGTCGCCCTGCCCCTGGCCGGGCGCGGCCTCGACGTCCACGGGATCGAACGATCCGACGCGATGATCCGGCAACTGCGCGCGAAACCGGGCGGCGACCGGATCGCCGTCACGCGAGGGAACTTCGCCGACGTGCCGGCCCCGGGACGGTTCTCCCTGGTGTACGCCGCCGGTGGCACCTTCCTCGAACTCCCGGACAGGGAGGCAAAAGAGCACTGCCTCGCCGCGGTCGCGGCCCACCTGGCGCCCGGCGGAGTGTTCGCCGTCGACGCGCACGTGCCCGAGGCACTCGCCGTCGCCGCGGCGTCCGGCGTGCCCGAGACCGTCTCGGCGACCGACGACCACCTCATCCTCTGTCATCGCCTGATCGACCCGTCCACCCAGACCTACCACTCCCACTACCTCGTCCACGAGGCGGAGCGGACCCATCACTTCCGGGTCCGCTTCCACTACGTGTCGCCCGGTGAACTCGACCTCCTGGCGGAACGCGCCGGACTCCGGCTCGTACGGCGTCAAGGCTCGTGGGAGGGCAGGCCGTTCGCCAAGACCAGTACGTACCACCTCTCCGTCTACGCACAGCGCTGAACGCAGGTGCGCTGGCGCGGATGACCCTCCCCCAGCCCGAGGCAGCCCAGGAGTGTTCATGCCGGACGCGGACCCCCGTACCGCCGACACCGCCTTCCCCTTGCCACACCGCGACGGGCTCGGTCCCCTCCCGGAATTCGCCGAGCTGCGCCGGACCCGCCCCTGCGCCAGGATCCGCCTCCCGAGCGGAGACCCCGCCTGGCTGGTGACCCGCTACGACGACGTGCGCACCGTGCTGGCGGACCCGCGCTTCAGCCGCTCACGCGCCACCCGGGGCACGGGACCGCGCTTCGCCCGGGTGACGACCCTGCCCGACTCGGTTCTGGCCGCCGACCCCCCGGAACACACCCGGCTACGCAGGCTCGTCGCCCCGGCCTTCACCGTCCGCCGCGTCGAGAGCCTGCGCCAGGACGTGGCCCGGTTGGTCGACGGCCTCCTCGACGAGGTCGCCGAGCACGACCGTCCCGCCGACCTCGTCCCCCTGTTCACCCGTCCGCTCCCGCTGGCGGTCCTCTGCGACCTGCTCGGCGCGCCGCGGCAGGACGGCGAGCGTCTCGAGGCGTGGTGCGACGCGCTGCGAAACCTCACCGCCGTCACCGATTCCGCCGTCACCACGGCGTTCGACGAGATGACCGGCTACCTCACCGGGCTCATCGACGCCAAACGGAGCCACCCCGCCGACGACCTCCTGAGCACCCTCATCTCCGCCCACGACACCGGAGACCGGCTCACCCACGGCGAACTGGTCTCCTTCAGCCTGGTGCTGTTCGCGGGCGGCTACGGCACCACGGCCGAACGCCTCGCCGGCATGCTCCACCTTCTGCTCGAGGAACCGGCGCGCTACCAGTACCTGACACACGCCCCGGACAGGATCCCCCGGGCCGTCGAGGAGCTCCTGCGCTACGCCCAGACGAATGTGCAGGCGAACCTGCGCGTCGTCACCGAGGACGTCGAACTCGGCGGTGTCACCCTGCGCGCCGGGGACGCGGTGATGGCCGTCAACTCCTCGGCGAACCACGACGAAGCCGAGTTCGACGACCCGGAACGGCTGGACTTCGGCCGCGTCCACAACCCGCATCTGGCCTTCGGGCACGGGGTCCACCACTGCGTCGGGGCCCACCTCGCCCGCGTCCAGTTGCAGGAGGCCCTGGCCGGGCTCGTCCGCCGCCTCCCCGCCCTCCGCGCCGCGGCGCCGCCGCTCTGGAAGACGGGCCTGAAGACCCGGGCACCCCGCACCCTGCCCGTCACCTGGTGAGCCGCGCACCCCGGAAGCGGAGGTGACACCCCCATGCGCACCCGTCCCATCGGCCCGTACGGCACCGCCGTGTCCGTGATCGGGCAAGGCACATGGCAGCTGGAACGCGCCGACCGCCGCACCGCCGTCCGGGCCCTCAACACCGGGATCGACGCCGGGATGACGCACATCGACACCGCCGAGTCGTACGGAGGCGGTGCCGTCGAGCAGCTCGTCGGCGAAGCCGTGCGGCACCGACGGCACGAGGTCTTCCTCGCCTCCAAGGTACGGGCCGCCAACGCCAGCGCACACGGCACCGTGGCCGCGTGCGACCGCAGTCTGCGCCGCGTCGGCACCGACCACCTGGACCTCTACCTGTTGCACTGGCCCGGCGGCCATCCCCTGGAGGAGACCCTGGCCGGACTGCGCGCACTCCACCGGGCGGGGAAGATCCTCCACTACGGCGTCAGCAACTTCCACGACCGGCACCTCGCCGAGCTGTTCGCCCGCACAGGACCGGACGAGATCGTCTGCGATCAGGTCCTCCACCACCTCGGCGACCGCTCCGCCGAACTCCGGGTCGCCCCGGCCTGCCTGGCCCGCGGCATCGCCGTCGTCGGCTACAGCCCGTTCGGCCTGGGCTCCTTCCCGCCCTCCCCGCGCGCCGCCGCCGTCCTCGACTCGGTCGCCCGTACCCACGGCGCCACCCGGCACCAGATCGCCCTCGCCTTCCTCGTGCGCGAGCCGCACTCCTTCGCCATCCCGAAGACCGCCACGCCCTCCCGGGCCGAAGAGAACGCCGCGGCGGCCGAGATCACCCTCAGCGACGAGGACATCGCACGTATCGCGGCGGTCTGCCCCGTCCCCGCCGACGACGGCACGCCCTCCAGCGCCTCGGGCCGGCGGCCGTGATGCGGGCGCTGGTCACCGGGGCCGCCGGTTTCATCGGTTCCCATCTGTGCGCGCACCTGCTGGCGTCCGGCGACACAGTCACCGGTCTCGACTCCTTCACCGACTTCTACGACCCGGCCCGCAAGGAACGCAACCTCCGTTCGCTGGCCGGCTTCCCGGGGTTCTCCTTCCACCGCGCCGATCTGCTGACGGCCGACCTCGCTCCGCTGGTCGCGGGCGTGGACGCGGTCTACCACCTCGCGGGCCAGCCCGGGGTGCGGCCGTCCTGGGGAACGGAGTTTCCGCTGTACACGGCCCGTAACGTGCTCGCCACCCAGGCCCTGCTGGAAGCCGTACGGCAGTACCCGGTCGGCAAGTTCGTCTACTCCTCCAGCTCCTCGGTCTACGGCGACGCGCGCACCTGCCCCACGGCCGAGACGGCCCTCCCCCGGCCCGTCTCCCCCTACGGTGTCACCAAGCTGGCCGGTGAGCACCTGTGCGAGCTCTACCGGGGAACGTTCGGGGTACCGACCGTGTCCCTGCGGCTGTTCACCGTCTACGGGCCCCGGCAGCGGCCGGACATGGCCTTCGCGCGTCTCCTCGACGCCGCCTCGGACGGCGCCCCGTTCCCGCTGTACGGCGACGGGGAGCAGACCCGCGACTTCACGTACGTCCTCGACGTCGTCACCGCCATGCGGGAGACGGCCCGATCCGGGTTCACCGGGATCGCCAACCTCGGCGGAGGCTCCCCGGTATCCATGAAACAGGCCATCTCCACCGTCGAGAACATCGTGGGCCCCGTGAAGATCCTGCCCCGGCCGACGAGCCCCGGGGACGCGCGCCACACGAGCGCCGACATCGGCGTCGCCACCCGGGAACTCGGCTACCGGCCCCGCACCACACTGCACGACGGAATCCGGGCCATGGCCGAGGAGCACTGCCGACGGTGACCTCCTACGCCCGCTCGCCGACGTGGGCGACGGACTTCCTCCACCGACGCCCCGAGCCGGAGTACGTCGCCTGCTGCTGAAGGCAGTCGATGAGGCCGAGGCGCGCTCCGGTGGGCAGGGTGGTGCAGGTGCAGATGGCGGCGGCCGACGCCTACCAGGCGCAGGCCGGGGATGCCAGAGATGCGGGAGCGGTGATGGAGCAGGGAAAGCATCCAGGCCGTGCGGCGGCCCGGCGAACAGTGTTGCTGAGGACGTCCGCACGGTCGGGCTGAGCGGCGATCCAGCTCAAGTAGCCGGTGATACTCGCCATGACGGCTTTCCCCGGGCGTTCCCAGGCCGGGTGCCCGCAGGGTCCCCCGACTGCCCCGGCTCCCCCAGCTCGACGCTCAGCCGGTACCGGGCACACGGCACGAGCAGTCCGGCGACGGCCCTGTAGACCGCAGCGAAGAAGAACAGCGCCACAGGCCTGATCCGAAGATTACGGACTCGCCCAACAGCAGTGTGACCGCAGGAATTTCACGTGTCGGGCGGCGCCTTGACGCCCGGAGGCCCTGGCCAACTCCCCGGCCGCGTGAGAGCCAGAGGGTTCCGGGGCGAGCGGCGCGCGCGTCCTGCCACTACCCCGAGCTCAGAGGACCGCACGCACGTCGGCAGGGCCACCGCCTCCCGCGTTGGACGACCGCTCAGGCGACTGCCTCCCCCGCCGGCGCGACTGCCGGTACTTCGCCATCCGCGCCCGCGGCCCCGCCCGGGCCGTCGGCCGAAGGTCCGGCCGCGGCGCGCGCGGACCGGGTCTCGGACTGGGTCTCGAACTGCGTTCGGTACAGCTCCGAGTACCGGCCGTCCAGGACCAGCAGTTCCTCGTGCGTGCCGCGCTCCACGATCCGCCCGGCCTCGACGACGAGGATCTGGTCGGCGGCACGGACCGTGGACAGGCGGTGGGCGATCACCACGGCCGTGCGGCCGCGCAGCGCCTCGGACAGGGCCTCCTGGACGGCGGCCTCAGATGTGTTGTCGAGGTGGGCAGTGGCCTCGTCGAGAATGACGACCCGCTGGCGGGCCAGCAGCAGCCGGGCGATGGTCATACGCTGCCGCTCGCCGCCGGAGAGCCGGTAGCCGCGCTCGCCGACCACCGTGTCCAGGCCGTCCGGCAGCTCGCGCACCAGGTCGTCCAGGCGGGCGCGGCGCAGTACCTCCCACAGTTCCTCGTCGGTCGCGTCCGGCCGGGCCAGGAGCAAGTTGGCGCGGACCGATTCGTGGAACAGGTGGCCGTCCTGGGTGACCATGCCCAGGGTGCCGCGCAGCGAGGCCGCGCCGAGGTCGCGGACGTCGACGCCGCCGACGCGCACGGCGCCTTCGTCGACGTCGTACAGCCGCGGCAGCAGCTGGGCGATGGTGGACTTGCCCGCGCCGGAGGAGCCGACCAGCGCCACGGTCTGGCCGGGCTCGGCGCGGAAGGAGATGCCGTGCAGGACCTCGGCTCCGCCGCGGGTGTCGAGCGCGGCGACCTCTTCGAGGGAGGCCAGGGAGACCTTGTCGGCGGACGGGTAGCCGAACCGGACGCCGTCGAACTCGACCGCCACCGGCCCGTCCGGCACCCTCCGGGCCCCCGGCTTCTCTTCGATCAGCGGCTTGAGGTCCAGTACCTCGAAGACCCGCTCGAAGCTGACCAGGGCGCTCATCACCTCCACGCGCGCCCCGGCGAGCGAGGTGAGCGGCGCGTACAGGCGGGTGAGCAGCAGGGCCAGCGAGACCACGGCGCCCGCCTGCAGGGTGCCGTGCAGCGCGAACCAGCCGCCGAGCCCGTACACCAGCGCCAGGGCCAGCGCGGACACCAAGGTGAGCGCGGTGATGAACGAGGACTGGGCCATCGCCGTGCGCACCCCGATGTCCCGCACCCGGCGAGCCCGCTCCGAGAACTCGGCGGACTCCTCGCCAGGCCGTCCGAACAGCTTCACCAGGGTGGCGCCGGGCGCCGAGAACCGCTCGGTCATCCGGGTGCCCATCGCGGCGTTCAAGTTGGCGGCCTCGTACTGGAGCCTGGCCATCCGCCGCCCCCTGCGCCGCGCCGGTACGACGAACACCGGCAGCAGTAGCAGCGTGAGCACCGTGATCTGCCAGGACAGGGTGAGCATCACAGCGAGTGTGAGCAGCAGCGTGACGATATTGCTCACCACGCCGGACAGGGTGTTGCTGAACGCCCGCTGGGCGCCGATCACGTCGTTGTTGAGACGGCTGACCAGCGCGCCCGTACGCGTTCGGGTGAAGAAGGCGACCGGCATCCGCAGCACGTGGTCGAAGACGGCGGTGCGCAGATCCAGGATCAGGTCCTCGCCGAGGGTCGCCGACAACCAGCGCCCAAGCAGTGTGAAGGCCGCCTCGGCGAACGCGATCAGCGCGATCAGCAAGCTGAGCCGGATCACCGTGCCCTCCGCACGGCCGTGCACTATGGCGTCGACGACCCGTCCGGCGAGCACCGGCGTCGCCACGGCGAGCAGCGCGCTGCCCACGCTGAGCAACACGAACTGTGCGATCCTACGCCGATGCGGCCGAGCGAACGCGGCGATGCGGCGCAGCGTCGCAAGGGCGAAGGGACGGCGCTCTTGCTGTGCGGTCATCACGCTGTGCAGTTGCTGCCAGGCGGTGGTCTCCATACTCATGGGAACGACGATAGAACCTCAATCAACCTTGAGGTCAATCCCCTCACCCGGCCGGAGCAGGTGAGTCTGACCGCCGATGGCCCCGGCGGGTGAGGCCGGGCCTGGTGGTGACGACCACGGGTCCCGCCGCGTCCGCCGCCAGTGCCTGGAACGACAGCCGGCCGAACTGCTGGGCCGTCCACGAGCTGATCACTTCCAAAGCGCGCGGCATCAACCACGTCGCGCCACACCGGAAGAAAGCACTCAACCAGTTCTCACTCTCTTCGAGGACCGGCTCAACACCACGTGAATCCCAAGGACTTACACAAAGATCCGTCACACTCGATCCGCACACGCCCCAGCTCAGGGAGTCGTCTCCCGTGGGCTCGGGAGGGTCAGGGTGAAGGTGGCGCCGGGGTGGGGGTGGTCGGAGTGGGCGGTGAGGGTGCCGTGGTGGCGCTCGGCGATATCGCGGGCGATGGCGAGCCCGAGGCCGCTGCCGCCCGTGTCGCGGGCGCGGGCCTCGTCGAGACGGGTGAACCGTTCGAAGACGCGCTCGCACTCGTCCGGGGTCAGTGGCGTGCCGTCATTGTGGATGCTGACGGTGTGTGTTCGGCCGTCGCCGGTGATGTCCAGGACGACGGCGGTGCGTGCGTGCCGTACGGCGTTGTCGAGGAGGTTGCGCAGCAGTCGGTGGAGCTGTGCGCCGTCGCCGCGGACGGGGGCCTGGTCAGGGCTGCTGCGCAGGGAGACGGGATGACCGTGGTGCTGGTACTCGTGGACGAGTTCCGCAGCGAGGCCGGCCAGGTCGATCAGGGAATGTGCGGCAGGGTGGTCGGGGCGGGCCAGCAGGAGCAGGTCCTCGGTGAGGGTGTGGATGCGCCGCGTGGCGGTGAGGGCGTCGTGGAGCGTCCGGTGCGTGTCGATGGTGCCGGGGTGGGCGAGAGCGGTTTCGAGTTCGTAGCGCAACGCGGCGACGGGAGAGCGCAGTTCATGCGAGGCGTCCGCGACGAAGCGGCGTTGGCGTTCTACGGCGGTCTCCAGTCGGTCCAGGGTGGTGTTGGTGGTCAGTGCCAGGCGGCGGACGGGGTCGCGGGCGTCGGGGACGGGGACCCGGCGGTCGAGGCTGGTGTCGGTGATCTCGGCGACTTCCTGCCGGATGGCCTCGACCGGACGCAGGGAGCGGCGTGCGGCGGTCCAGGCGAGGGCGGCGACCAGCAGCGCGGCCAAGGGGACACCGGTGATGAGCGGGGCGCGCAGTGGAGCGGTGGCCTGCTTGGCGTCGTCGGGGGGCACGAAGACGTAGAGGGTGGAGCGGCACGACCCGTCGGCTTCGGTGGGCAGACCGCATACGTTCGCGGGGGTGTGCACAGCGGTGGCGAAGACGGTCAGGGTGCGGTGGGCGAGCGTATGGGCCTGCCGGTGGGCGATGAGCTCCTTCTGCTGGGCAGAGGTGTTACTGCTGGGGGGTGGCTTCAGCGTTCCGTCGGAACGGTGGAAGCGGTCGTGGTCGCGTTCGTCGACCGCGCCGACGTGGACCGTGTCCCGCTGCGGGCTGCCGGTTGTCCGGCGGGGCGGCTGGGCGGGGGGCGGGGGGAGCAGCGCCGTCAGGTCGGTGAGGTCCTGGGTGCCGCCGGCCGTGGCAATGGTGCGGCCGGCCCGGTCGACCTCGATGAGGGGCCAGCCGCGCAGGGGATCGCTGAGGATTTCCTTGCCGGAGGCCGCTTGGGCGGCGAGTTGAACGGACAGCTCGAATGCCCGGTTCTCTGTCGTCCGGTAGGCGTCCGCGCGGACGTGCTGGAACAGCCACCACGCCCCGCTGCCGAACAGCACGAGGGCGGCGATTCCCGCCACGAGCGCGATGCGTACCTGTCCGGGCAGGGCGCGGAACAGGGCCGGTGTGCGGTGCGAGGGACGCTGTTGGGCGGTCATGACGGCTGTTCGCGGGGTGTGAGACGGTAGCCGTATCCGCGGACGGTTTCGATGCTGTGGGCGCCGAAGGGGGCGTCGACTTTCTTGCGCAGCGCGGAAATGTAGACCTCCACGATGGCGGTGCCTCCGGTGTAGGCCGGGTCCCAGACTTCGTCGAGGATCGCCTCCTTCGACACCGGGCGGTCCGGTGTGTGCAGCAGGCAGGTGAGGATGGCGAACTCTTTCGGCGTCAGGGCGAACTCGGTGGCGCCCCGGCCCGCGCGGCGGGAGGCCAGGTCGGCCCACAGGTCGCCGGCGCGCAGCACGGACCGGCCGGCCGGGGCGGTGGTGCCCCGGCGCAGCAGGGCTCGCAGCCGCGCGAGCAGGACGACCGATGAGAACGGCTTGACCAGGTAGTCATCGGCACCGGTGTCCAGACCCTCTGCCTCGTCGTATTCGCCGTCCTTCGCGGTCAGCATCAGCACGGGTGTGCCGAGGCCCGCGGCGCGCAGGGCGGAGCAGATCCGGTAGCCGTTCAGGCCGGGGAGCATGATGTCCAGCACGATGACCGCGTGGTCACCGGTCAGGGCCCGCTCCAGTCCGGTGGTGCCGTCGCGGACGAGTTCGACGCGGTAGCCCTCTGCTGTCAGCCCGCGCTGCAGGGCGGGCCCGAGCTGCGGATCGTCCTCGACCACCAGGATTCCTTCCATACGGTGAACGCTTTCATATCGCATGCCATTTTCCCTAAAGGCGATCTTTAGGTTCTTTAGGTCATCTTTGGGCTGTTTCATGCATGCTCGGTCTCCACCACGCCGGACATAGGTGCCCGCCTGCTCACCTCCGACCCGGGCTCGGTGGCCCACCTGCTCACCGTCAGCCAAGGCTCGAGGGCCCGTTCCGGGCCGGCTCTCCTGCGCACCCTGATCGTTCAGAAAGCTGCTCTCATGCCGAGCCCGCCCCTCCGCCCCATCCGCCCCATCCGTCCAGGCCACCGCGGCCGCGCCCTGCGGCGCCCAGCAGTGGCCGCGGCACTCTGCCTCATCACCGGGGCAGCCCTGGTGACCGGATGCGGGCAGCAACGCATCACGCCGGCCCAGGCCCGCGCGCAAGCGGACAGGAGCGCCCCCGCCGTGGAGAGCAACACCAGCGAGGCGCCGGTGGACTGCCGGAAGGCGAAATGCATCGCGCTGACCTTCGACGCCGGCCCCGGGCCCCGCACCGCCGAACTCCTGGACATCCTCAAAGCGAAGAAAGTGCACGCCACCTTCTTCCTCCTGGGCAGAAACCACGTCCTCGCCCACCCCGGCCTCGTACGCCGGGAAGCAGCCGAGGGCCACGAGATCGGCAACCACACCTGGACCCACCAGCGCCTCGACGACCTCGCGCCCGACCGGATACGCGACGAGCTCGACCGCACCCAGGACGCGGTCAAAAAGATCACCGGCAAGGCCCCCACCCTCATGCGGCCGCCGCAGGGCGGCACGAACAAGACGGTGGGATCGGTCGCCCGCTCACTGGGCCTGTCCGAAGTCCTGTGGAGCGCCACCGCGAGCGACTACGCCACCGCCGACACCCGCCTGATCGGCGACCGCATCCTCGACCAGGCATCCCGCGACGGCATCATCCTGCTCCACGACATCTACGACGGCACCGTCCCCGCCGTCCCCAGAATCATCGACGAACTGCACGCCCGCGGGTACACCTTCGTCACCGTCCCCCAACTCCTGGCCCCGGCCAGTCCTCATCCCGGCGCCGTCTACCACCCGTGACCCGCCCCACCAGCCAGCCGGAGATGCAGACACATGCGTATTTCCTTCCTGCTCCACAACGCCTACACCGTCGGCGGCACGATCAGATCGACGTTCAACCTCGCCGCCGCATTGGCCACCCATCACGAGGTGGAGATCATCTCGGTCCTCCGCTACCGCCAGACGCCGGCCATGGGCGCACCACCGCAGGTGCGGCTGACACCTCTGGTGGACCTGCGCCGCAACTCCGCGCACTACGACGGCGACGATCCCCGCCACGCACAGCCCGCCCGTGTCTTTCCCCGCGCGGACGGCCGTCACCGGCAGTACAGCCGCCTCACGGACGAACGCATCGGCCTCGCTCTCTCCCGACCGGGAGCAGACGTGATCGTCGGCACCAGACCGGGACTGAACGTGCACATCGCCCGGCAGGCCCACTCCGCCGCCATCAGAGTGGGCCAGGAACACCTCACCCTCTCCGGCCACGGATGGCGCATGCGCCACGAGATACGCCACCGCTACCCCCTGCTGGACGCGCTCACCACCGTGACCGAAGCCGACGCCCGCGCCTACCAGCAGCTCGGCCTGCCCGGCGTCCGGCTGCAGGCGATCGCGAACAGCGTCCCCGCCCCCGCCGCAAGACCGGCCGAGCACACCAGCAAGACCGTCATAGCCGCCGGACGGCTCATCCCGGTCAAACGCTACGACCTCCTCATCAAGGCCTTCGCCGGTGTCGTCGCCTCCCACCCGGACTGGCAACTGCAAATCTTCGGCAGAGGCGACACCACCGGCAACGAGAGGAACACCCTGACCGCTCTCATCGACAGCCTTGGCCTCAGTAGCCACGTCTTCCTCAACGACCACACCGGCGCACTGGAGACCGAGATGGCCAAGGCGTCCATCGCCGTCTCCGCCTCCGACCGGGAGTCCTTCGGCATGACCATCGCCGAAGCCATGCGCTGCGGCCTTCCCGTCGTCGCGACCGACTGCCCCCACGGGCCACGCGAGATCATCACCGACGGCGTCGACGGGCGCCTGGTCCGCCCCGGCGATACTCAAGGCCTCACCGCCGCGCTGTGTGACCTCATCCGCGACGACACCCTGCGCCGGCGCATGGGAGAAGCAGCCCGGCACAACTCCACCCGCTATGCCCCGGACCACATCACCGGGCAACACCTCAACCTCTACCAGGAGTTGCTCAAGCGCGGCCCCGGCCGGCGCTCACTCAGCCCACTGCAGGAAGCCGCCCACCGGGCACGCACCGCCACCATCGACACCGCGCACAGCCTGCGATCCACCGCACGCCGCACGTGGAATAGGTAACGCGCGGGGGCTGCCGGTCCGTACGAAACCGACCATCGATGCTCTGACCGCCGCATCCCGGCCCAGGCCGCGTGATCCATGGGATATCCAGGGTCGCTTACTTCCCTCGGGCATACAGAGCAAGCGAGGTGATCTCCTACTTGCCTTACAAGTACCTGGGGTATCAGGCACGTTGGCCACCCTCACCACTCTGCACCACCCGACAGCCCCCGGACGAACCCGGCGACGAGCGCCGCCACCGCTTCCGGGGCTTCCAGAGTCATGGGGTGGCCGGCGTCGATCCGGGCGAACGTGATCGTCGGCCGGTTGTGGGAGAGCTCGGCCAGTTCTGCAGAGAGCCCCTGGGCGAACCGGGCGGTGAGGTCGGCGAACCATTGCGTCGTGGGCCCCGGTGGTTGTGGCCGACCGGCCTGTACCAGCAGGAGTGGGCACCTCACCCCTTCCAGCCAGGCCGTGACACCGAGCGCGCCGAGTCTGTCGAGCTCGTCGTACATCTCCAGCGCCGCCGTCCGCTCCGGCAGCGTCTGCCACCGGCCGCCGGGCAGCGGTCGTACGGCCGCGAGGGCTGCCGACCGTGCACGGTCGGAGGGAATCCCGTACCGCGCGGCGTGGACAACCTGCCCCTCGACGTACCCGGGTGGCACGACGGCTCCGGCGGAACGCCGGAGCGACTCCCCCACCCGCTCGGCACCGGGGTACTCGCCGGGCCGTCCCCACCGGAAGCCGTCCAGATTCACGGCGGCCCTGACACCGCCCTCGTGCACCCGCGCGTACTCGACCGCGACCATCCCGCCGAGGGAATGACCCACCACCACAGTCTCCGCCACGCCATGCGCGTGCAGCGTGTCCGCGAGGTGTCGCACCACGCCGGGGACCGTCCACGGGGAGACGGTGGGGGAACGGCCGTGCCCGGGAAGGTCGACGGCCAGGACACGATGCCCCGCGGTGAGCAGCGCGGCCGAGGCGTCCCAGTCGGCGAGCGACCGCCCGGCACCGTGCAGCAGGACGAGCGGCGGGCCGTCGCCCCCATGGTCACGAGCGTGCGGCAACGTCGTACTCTCCCTCCCTCCGGCCTTCGCGTCGACCGCTTCCCGCGGTCAGCTGCCAAAGGCCCGTCATCCGGTAGTAGACGCCGTTCACCAGCTGTAGCAGCACCATGGTGACCGGCCAGAGCAGACCGCCCAGTCCGGGCACGGTATTGACCGGCAGCGTGTACGACATCACGACCCGCGCCGCGGCGTCGATGAGCAGGGCGGCGCCCCAAATGACCGTGGAGACCCGCCAGATGCGCCGGAAGACCGGTTCGTTGTGCCACAGCGTCTCCCACGGCGTCCCGTCGGAGCGGAACCGCCCCTCCAGCAGCGGCCGAGCCCCCAGATACGCCAGGGGCCGCCGCGCCCACACCGATGCCAGGAAACACAGGCCGGCCACGGCCGTCACCCAGCCGTCCCTGGCCAGCATGAACCGCGCATCCCCGCTGATCAGCGAGCCCACCGCCCCCAGCAGCATCACGCCCGCCACGAAGGCAGCCATCCCCTCCAGGCGGCGGTCCCGTATCCAGCACACCCCTGTGGTCACCAGGGGCAGCACCGAGCTGGCCAGCAGCGCTGCGAACATACTCGCGCCCAGTGCGCGCAGCCCGTAGAACAGGGCGATGGGCGCGGCCATGTCCCACAGCAGTTGGATCAGCAGACGCCGGTTCCCGGGGCGCCCGGCGTCGGCGGTCACTGTTCCCGCCGGGTGGCGAGGTCGGCCAGGACGGTCAGTTCGTGAACACACTGCGTCAGGGTCAGGCGCGGCGGTCGCGCCATGCGGACGATCGCCGCGTCGATCGCGGACTTCAGGGTGAGGGCCATCAGCCCGGTGTCGAACTGGCGGAACTCCCCGCTCTCCTGACCCGCGCGCAAGATCGGTTCCAGGGCTTCGACGTTCGCCCGTGCCGAGGTCTCCAGGCCGTAGCGCAACGAGCCCTCCGCGTCCCTGGCGTTCATGCAGATCTCGTACATCGCCCGCACCGAGGAGGGGTTGCGAGCGACCCACTCCACCTGCGCCTCGATCCGGGTCCTCAGTGCCCCGGCCGCTGTTGTCTCGCCCGCGACGCGTTGCGAGATCGTACGGTGAGCGCGCAGCCCGACCTCTTCCAGGACGGCGTCCATCAACTCCCCCTTGGTGCCGAAGTGGTAGGAGATCAACCGGGTGCTGGAGATCCCCGCCCGCTGCCCGATCCGCACGAATGTCGCCTGCCCGTACCCGCTCTCGGCCAGCGTCTCGATGGCGGCTTCCACGATCTGCGCCCGCCGCGCGCTCGCGGCAAGCGACCGCTCGGGGACACGGGCTGAAGTGGTGCCCGGCTCGTTCGTTCCGTCTATTACTTTCATGAGTAATAAATTCCTCAGCCGAGTAACACTCAAACCTGACAGAGGCGAAGTCCCGTAGTGCGCGGCCGTGTTGTGCCGTACGGGCAGCGGTCCGCCCGCCGGCGCCACCCGCCGTGGCCGTCGCTGCCGGGCCGGCCTCGGGGCGGACATTCCGGTGGCAGCCGAGCCGGACTCACCCGCCACCGGTTGATGAACACACCGTGTGCGCGATCACAGGGCCGGTTTGCCCGGCCGGACGGGCGTGCGGGCCGGAGGTCCGGCGTGCTCGTCGGTCGGGGGGATGTCGACGTCGATGCGTCCCATCACGCGGCGGGCCGCCTCGGCGAGTTCGGGCGGGCTCTCGACAGTGAACCGGCAGCTGAAGGTGACCAGGAAGCCGATGAGCGCCGACCACGACCAGGCCCCCATCCGTATCCGGGTGATCCGCTCGTCGACCGCTTCGAAACTCGCCGCGCCCGGGGCCCACTTCGCCACCAGCGCCGCGGGGCACTCCATCAGGACGGTGCCCCAGCAGGGCCAGGTGTCCGGGGTGTCGCCGCGGTCGGGCTGGCTCTGGACGAAGCGGGTGATGTCCCTCTCGGGGACGTCCCGCTGGCTGAAGCGCCACCCGGTGGGGGCCATCTGCCCGATGCGGTCGAGCCGGTAGGCGTGCCAGGAGTTCCCGCGCTGGTCGTAGGCCACCATGTACCAGCGTCCGGACCAGACGACGAGCCGGTGGGGTTCGGCGAGGACCTCGCTGTCGTCCATCTCGTCGAGCTCGATGGACCGGTAGGAGAACCTCACGAGCTCCCGTTGCTGCGCGGCGGCGCTCAGTTGCGCCACCAGCCCGGGATCGACCTGGGGCGGGGCCAGCTCCCAGGCGTTCTCGATCTGTTCGATGGAGAAGGTCGCGAGGCGGCGGGCCAGGTGGGGCGGCAGGAGTTCCCTGATGGAGTTCAGCGCGCGCTTCGTGGCGTCGCCCATGCCGGCCACGGAGGCAGGCGCCGTCTGGAGGGACAGCGCGATGGCGATGGCCTGCTCGTCATCGACGATCAGCGGAGGCAAACGCGCCCCGCGGGACAGCCGGTAGTAACCGGAGGGGCCTTTCGTAGCCGTGACGGGATACCCCAGTTCGCGGAGCCGGTTGATGTCGCGGCGGACGGTTCGCGGGGACACGCCCAGCCGCTCGGCCAGCCCGTCGCCGGTCCACTCCTTCTGTGCCTGAAGCAGGCTGAGGAGTTCCAGTGTGCGGTTGGCGATCACGAATTGCCCTCCGGATCGAGGTCAGTAGAGGTCAACACGCGTCCTCTTCTCCTGCGATGGTGCCTCTGCTTCAGGGGCGGCACACGTCCCCTCCTGCTCCAGTATTTCGCCCTCGGCGTTCCACCGGGTGCGTTGCATCGAGAAGAACGGAAGAACGCAGTGTCTCAAAATCCAACTCGGTCCTCATCGGCCAATCGGGACGCTTGGCTGGGTTTGGTCGCGATTTCCCTCGGTGTGTCGCTGGTGGTCGTGGACTTCACCATCGTCAACGTGGTGATGCCGCCGATCATCGACGACCTGAAGATCTCGGCGTTCGGCGCCCAGTGGGTCCAGGAGTCCTACGCGATCATCCTGGCCGCTCTGCTGCTGCTGATGGGGCGCCTTTCGGACATCGTGGGAGCACGCCGCCTGTTCGTCGTCGGCACCGTGGTCTTCGGGCTGGCGAGCATCGCCGCGGCGGTGTCGCCCACCGGGGAATTCCTGATCATCAGCCGGTTCGTGCAGGGCATCGGCGGTGCGATCGTCATGCCGACGTCGCTGGCCCTGCTCAACATGACCTTCCGGGGTCCCGACCGCGGCAAGGCCTTCGCCATCTGGGGGTCCACGATCGGTGCGGCCGCGGCTGTCGGACCGTTGCTGGGCGGCTGGCTCGCCGAGTACTCCTGGCGGTGGGCCTTCGGCATCAACATCTTCGTCGTGGTACTGATCCTTGCGGGCGTCATGAGGTTCCTTCAGCAGTCCCCCCGGCAGTCGGGCAGGATCGACGCCGTCGGCGGTGTGCTGTCGGTGCTGGGTCTCGGACTTCTCGCCTTCGGCCTGATCGAGGGACGCAACTACGGGTGGTGGGAGGCACACAAGAGCTTCGGTCCCTTCGGGGACGGGGTGAACCTGTCGGTCGTCCCGGTCGCCCTGGCCATCTCCGTGGTGAGCCTCGCGCTCTTCCTCCAACTGCAGGTCCGGCTGACGCGGAAGAACGGCACGGCGCCGCTGATGGACACCTCACTGTTCGGCATCAAGTCCTTCAGTACGGGTAACATCGCGACGCTGATCATCGCGCTGGCCGAGTTCGGCATCCTCGCCGTGCTGCCCCTGTGGCTTCAGTACACCCTGGGATATTCCGTGGTCCAGACCGGCCTGATGGTCTTGGTCGTCGCGGTCGGCAGCTTCTTCGCGAGCGGTGCGAGCTTCGGCATGGCCGAGAAGACCGGTCCCATCGGCCTGGTCCGCATCGGCCTGGTGCTCGAAGCCGCTGGTCTGCTGATGTTCGGCCTGCTGGCGAGCAGCGACTCCCAGTGGTGGGTCATCGGAGTCGCCCTGTTCCTGTACGGCATGGGGGTCGGCTTCGCCACCGCGCAGGTCACCAACGTTGTCCTGGCGGACGTACCGCCGCGGCAGGCCGGCCAGGGTTCGGGAATCCAGAGCGCCGCGCGTCAGCTCGGCTCCGCGCTCGGCATCGCGATCCTGACGTCGACGTTCTTCACGGCGCTGGAGTCCGACCTGTCCGACCGGCTTGCCCAGCAGGGAACGCCCGGAGCGAAAGAGCTGTCCTCGGCGGTCTCCGACAGCGCGGGCGCGATGATCTCCGGGCTGAGCCAGAACCCCGGGACGGCATCGGCCGCCGACGCCGCCCGCGATGCCATGTCCTACGGGGTCCAGATCAACGGCTACACCTGCGCCGCACTGCTGGTGCTCGGAATGCTGGCGACTTTCCTCGTCCCCCAGCGCAAGCCGGACGCCCAGCAGTGGGGCGGCGAAAACGCTCCCGGCGGGGCGCCGGACACCGGCGCCAACGACCAGCAGGCTCCCGCCTCCTACTGATCCGAAACGGTTCGGGTCCTGGGTCGCTGCAAGGGTGTGAGCGATCTGGTGGGGGACGCGCGGCAGCTGTCGCCGTCGGCGCAGGAGGCTCTGCGTTTGCGGGCGGTGGCGGCGTTGGTGGCGGGGAGGGACCGTGAGAATGTGGCGGCGGTGTTCGGAGTGTCGCTGAAGGCTGTCGACCAATGGTGGGCGAAGTGGCAGGCCGGTGGGCGGGAGGCGCTGGTGACGCGGTCGCGCGGTAGGCCTGCCGGGGTGCGTCAGGTGCTCGGGGAGGCCGAGCAGGCTGCCGTGCGGCAGACGGCCCCCGATCACCGGCCCTGTGACATGGGGCTTTCCGGTCAGTTGTGGACGCGGCGGCTGGTGGGCGAGCTGATCACGAACCTGTACCGGGTGAGGCTGACCGAACCGGGGGTGGGCAAGCACTTGAGGCGGTGGGGGCTGTCCTTCCAGCGTCCGGACAAGCGGGCTGTGGAACAGGACCCGGAGGCCGTCCGGCGCTGACACCAGGAGACCTGGCCGAAGATCCGGGTGAAGGCGAGGAAGGACGGCGGCGAGATCTCTTCGCCAGCCAGGTCGGCATCCGCTCCGGTTCCAGCGCGAGGGCGTATTTGACGCCGAGGCGGCACCGCACCGCCTCCTCCGCCTGCCGATCCGACATGCTCAGCAGGAACTGCAGGACACAAATAGTGGCGAGATGGGCGGGCGATAACCCGGGGCGTCCGTCGCACGGGTGCCAAGCTTCGAAGTCCTCATCCCGCCGCAGTCAGTCCAACCGGTCGCGTACCCACATCGCCGTGGTCCCGCGGGGATTGCACACTCGGGCGCCCTGCGCGGTCAGGACGGGAATCTGCATACCAGAGCGAGGACGCACGCCAGGCACCTCAATAACATTCGTTCACCTTCGAAACCGAGCCGAACATGCCGGTTGATCACGCCCATTCGCTGAGGATTCTCAAGATCTCCGACAGAGTCACTCACTGGACAAGCCATTGCACCTTGGTCCCCCGCGCCCACCACCGTACGCGGCGCCCGGCATCGCCCGCTCAACGGCCCGCCCCGGCCCCGCCACATGATCTCCGGCTAGAGCACAGGTCCGGTTGTCCGGTTGTCCGTCCCCTCCGGTCAGGGCTTCCGGACAACTCCCGGCCACTCCAGCCTGTTCAACGCACGTCAACGCACACGGAATCACCCACCGAGCAGAGAGAACACACGCGAACAAGCGAACAGCCGCTGCGGTGCCGCCGGCTGATCGGCAGCACCAGTGGCAGGGACGGGAGCCGAGCATTATGACGGTGCAGCACACCACCGAACGCGATGGCAGGACACCCCCAGCACGGTCCCCCGCAGCCGGCTCCCGACTGCCCTCCCTGACCGGGCTGCGCTTCGTCGCCGCCGCCCTGGTCTTCCTGCGCCACGCCATCTACACCGACGTCTTCGCCGATCCCGGCGTGGTCAGCGTCCTGCACGGTCTGTCCGTCAACACCGGCCAGATGGGCGTGTCGTTCTTCTTCGTCCTCAGTGGCTTCGTCCTGACCATGGCCGCGCGGCCACACGACACCACCCGCCGCTTCCTGCGTCGTCGCCTGGTGAAGATCTACCCCAACCACTTCGTCGCCTTCCTCCTGGCCGCGATCCTCATCGTGCCGGCGTTCCGCTGGGAGGACGTGGTCCCCAACCTGCTGCTGGTGCAGACATGGTGGCCGCGGTACAAGACCCTCTTCAGCGGCAATCCGCCAAGCTGGTCACTGGCCTGCGAGGCCTTCTTCTACCTGGGCTTCCCACTCCTGCTGCGCACCATCAGGAAGATCCGTCCCGTACGGCTGTGGCCGTCGGCGGCCGGAACCATGGCCGCCATCGTCGCCGTCACCCTGACCGTCGCCCTCGCCGTACCCGGCACACCTGCAATGCCCGACGGCCAGCCCGCAGGACTCACCCAGTTCTGGCTCATCTACGCCTTTCCGCCGGTCCGCGCCCTCGACTTCCTCCTCGGCATGCTGCTCGCCCGGATCGTCCTGAGCGGCCGCTGGATCCGGCTCTCCCCTCTCCCCGCCGCCTCGCTGGTACTCGTCGCCTACCTCGCGGGTACGCAACTGCCGTACCTCTACGGCCTCAACGCCCTGACCATCGTCCCGCTGGCCCTGCTCATCCCCGCGGCCGCCACCGCCGACCTCAACGGCCGCACCGGCCTGATGGGCAGCCGCCCCGCCGTCTGGCTCGGCGAGATCTCCTACGCTTTCTATCTGGTGCACGGCGTGCTGCTGATCTGGGGCCGACGGCAACTCGGCGCCGACAAGGTCTACAGCGTGCCCGCCGGCATCGGACTGCTGCTGCTCGGCCTCGGCGCCAGCATCCTCGCCGCAGTCCTGCTGCACACCCTCGTCGAGCGCCCCATGATGCACCGCTTCAGCTCACCACGCCGCCACAGCACACCCTGGTAGCTCTGCTTCAGGTCCCGCCAAGAGATCCCGTGGCACCAGGGAACGAACTGACACACAGCTCACAGAATCAGTCCGATCCTGTGTGGCCACCTCTCGGGAGCAGCGGAACCGGGGGTGGTGGGCGGCCACGCGAGCACTCGCAGTACCTGACCGGCGAACAGAGTAGATGCCGGCCCCGATGACGATGACCTTGTCCCATAGCGCCTGGGCCACCAGGCCGTCCCCGTCCCCGTGCCAGTCCCGGCCCGGGACACAGGCCGATACGCCGGGACCGGATCGATGGCCGCCGCTGGAGTGACCATCGCCTCGACTGGGATGGTCTCTGCCATTCGTAGCCCGGAAACGTCCTTGCCGCGTTCTGCCTCTGCCATCATCAACCATCAACGCGCGCGTTGGCTCGGAGTGGCGGTCGGCCCCGCAGACGTTACCTCGGGCGCTGACAAGGCGTCAGGCGAGTGCTGCTCGGGCACACACCCCCACAGATAGCAGCGGGTTGTCAGGCGCGCATGACACTTACGGGACGCCGCGAGGCGCTCCCACTTCGTTCCGGTCAGAAGGAAGTTGGCCTACGGGGTCGAGCCGACGGCACTGCGAGGCGGCGCGCAGTGCCGGCTCGGGCGCTCGCGAACGGTGAGCGCCCGGCGGGGCGTCAGGCGAGGGCTGTGGTGGCGGGCTGCTGCTCGGCTGTGGGCAGGCGTCGCGAGCGGCGGGCGAGGATGATCATGACTACGGGGAAGAGCAGGTCGCAGACCAGGACTCCGCCGGTGTTGCCCGGAGCGTGGTCGCCGTTGGCGAACCACTGGTAGACGTGGCCGATCGCCGCGCCCCAGAGGAACATGCCGGCGCCCAGGCCGATGGTGATGCGCTCGCGGGCCGTGGCCGAGGGAGAGGCGGCGCGGAAGCCCATGACGGCGAGCCCGAGGTTGGCGAAGGCGATCTCGAACTCGAACGGGGTCCGGTTGAAGCCGATCGCGGTGGCCATCACGTCCGGGACGGTGACGAACGCGATCGTCATCCACAGGCTCCCGCAGCCGAGTGCGGCGACGGCCCAACACCGCTGCCAGGTTTCCAGTGCCGCTTGACGGGAGGGGCCGTGCCGGGTGCGGATCAGCGCGCCTAAGACCGCCACCAGTACCCAGACCAGGGGGAAAGCGGACTGCGCGACGTATGAAATCTTGACCATACCCACAAGTCTTGCATGGTTAATATTAACCTCGCAAGACTCTGGTACGCTCGGATCATGGATGACGGACTGGCCGACTTGCTGCATCGTGTGGTGTTCCTGCTCGGGGAGGCCGCGCGGCAGCGCGACGACGGCCCCGCCGGCCTGAGTTACAGCCAGATGCGGCTGCTGGGAACACTGGAGGACATCCAGCCGGTGACCCAGCACCAGCTGGCACAGGCGCTGTCGGTATCCGATCCAGCGATCAGCCGGGCACTGCGCCCGCTGGAAGCGGCCGGGCTCGTACAGGTCCGCCCCGATCCCGACCACGGCCGGCGACGGCTGGTCGGCATCACCGACGCCGGCCGCAAGGCCTTCCACGACACCGGAAAACCGCTCTACGACGAGCTGCGCAACACCCTGCTCGAAGCCGGCTTCCCCTACGAGCGGTATCTGCGCGACACCGCCCTGCTGGCGCAGCTCCTTGAACCGTCCTGAACCCGCAATCGCCGTGGTCACGCAACGCGATCTCCACTGGCGGCTTCCCCTTCCGGCACAGGTGTTTACCCATGGTGTGGTCCCTGGCGGCCGCCGGAGCAACCCTTACACGCCTCACTACTGACTACCCGCCTGACCTACCTGCCCCGACTGTGACCGAGGGTGCCACGACATTCCCCAGCTCCACCGCGAACTGCGCGAGCAGGGATTCACAGGAGACGTCCCGTGCGTCCGCCCGTTCCAAGAACCCCGCCGCCCCAGGACGAGGCACACACCAGCGCCTCGTCCAGCACCCCTGCCGGCACCGAGACCCCGGCGCGTCGTCCGCTGAATCATGACGATCCCTGGCCACCTGCCGGCTACGGACGCAGCCGAGCTCAAGGAGACCAGGGCCGCCGGTCCGCACATCGACGCCGCCGCACGCCATGTCCGCCACTTCGCCGTCATCATGCGGGACCTCCTCGGCGACCAGCTGCCCGCCTGGACAGACCGCGTCCTCGAAGACGAGCTGCCTTCCCAGCACTTCCTGGTCAACGGCATGCGCCGCGACTTCGACGCCGTCACCTTGTCCACCCCCTGGAGCTCAGGCCAGGCCGAAGGCCACGTGACACGCATCAAGCTTCTCAAGCGGCAAGGCTACGCCGCGCCAACCTCGACCTGCTCCGCCGCCGCATACTCCTCGTGATCTGACCCCGGTCTACGATCGTCTCCCTCACCGCACGCTAGGTTTCTCCCATGCCGCTCACCCCTGAAGATGAGATACACAGCCGCGAAGAGCTGGTCGCCTTCGTCCGTGACCTGCACCAGAACTACCTCCGCCGAGGGCATGACTGGGAGAATCAAACCCTGGACCGCTTCTTCCAAGCCCTCGCTTCATGGATGGAAGACTCGGACGGCTGGTACCGGAACTTCGGCAAGGAGCTTCCGGCTGGCGGCGACTGGACCTTCATCGCACGAGCCCTGAGCGCGGCGACCGTCTACGAGTAGTTGAGCAGGCCCATCGCGCATTCGGCCTACTCACGGCGGCTTCGCGCCTCAGCCCCCTCCCAACACCGTCCGGATCACCTGCCGGGCGTTGTGCGCCATCGCCGGATTCGTCTTGCGGTAGTACGGCAGCGCGATCAGCGCCTGCGAGAGCGTCCGTCCCCGTCCGCGGATCCAGGTCGCGTCGTCCACGCCCAGCGCCTCGCGGAAGACTTCCCTCGCATCGGCCGGCAACAGATTCCACGCCGGGAACAGATCGCACGCCGGATCGCCCGCGCCCAGGCACCCGAAGTCGATGACCGAGGTCAGCCTGCCTCCGTCCACCAGCAGGTTGCCCGGCATGAGGTCGGCATGCAGCCACACCGGCGGGCCGTCCCAGCCCGGGGCCCGCAGTGTCTCCTCCCATACGGTGGCGGCAGCGTCGCAGTCGACGCCCTCTTGCGGGATCCTGCGCAGCCCCTCGATCGCTGCCCGGGTCTCCGCGTCGAGGGAGGCGACCGGTCCGCCGCGATGGGCCTGCGGCGCACCCGGCAAGGTGATGCTCCGCATCGCTGCCACAAATGCGGCCAGATCCCCGGCCAGCAGGAGAGGATCGCTCAACGCCCCCGCCTCGGGATTCTCCCCCGCCAGCCACCGGTACACCGACCACGGCCACGGATACCCTTCGGCGGGCTCCCCATCCCCGAGCACCTCGGGGATGGGGATGGGCAGGTGGGGCGCGAGCCGGGGCAGCCACGTCCGTTCCATCGCTACGTCGTTGGCCCCACCTTGCACCAGTGGCAGCCGTACGACCTTGTCATTGCCCAGCCGATACATGGCATTGACGGTACCGCCGGACAGAAATCGTTCCACCGCGAGCCCCGCCCACTGCGGGAACTGCCCGGCGATCAGCCGCCGTACAAGGTCATCGTCGATAGGGTGCGTGCCGGGATGCATCTGCCCTGTGCTCATGACATGTCATCCGACCGCCGGACGACGACGAGCGTCAAACGCTTTTCCCGGCAGCATCACTTTCGCAACACACCCTACGTAGTGATTGCAGGAGTCGCCTACCTGGCTGAGGCATTGGGAACAGCTGCGGGATCTTGCCGATGGCGCGATGGGTGTCCGGTACCCCCTCGACCTTCTCTCTGCACCAACGATGCGTCAGCTCAACTCGACGAATCGGTGCAGGCGAAAGCACGTGTGATCGTCGGGCTCGATGCTTGCCGAGTCCACCCGATAGCTGCCGACACCGAGATCGAGAGTGGCGCTGTCGACCAGGATTCCGACCTCGGTGCCGAAGTACGCGGCGTCGAACATGACGAGCTCGCCCGCGGTGCGCAGAACGGGGCCTTCCTCCCACTCGGCGGTGCCCAGCCTGGTCGTGATGATGTCGGCGGCGTCCTCTGTGCTCTCCGCGTAGCACCAGCGGGCGAGGACTTGATGCTCGGGAAGGTAGGCGGTGGCGAGCGGTTCGTCCGCCAGGATCAGCGCCTCGGCTCCGTCGGGCAGTTCGAGGACGTCGACGAGGTCCGTCACCTCGCAGGCCCGGTCGTAGTGGTCCCCTTCCGTTCCCGACCAGTACGGCAGCGCATCGCGCGGGACCACGACGAACGGGCTGCCCTCCGTCTCCAGCCACATCAAGGACATGCCGTCTCCAGTTCGAAAGTCTTTGCTGCGTCGCGACAGCGTATGCGCTGGCTCGGACAGAGCGATCTCGTGCCCGTGCTGGCCGGGGGTGCCCGGTGACGAGCATCGAGCAGGTCGCGACGTTCGGAACGATGTGGGTAGTTCTCACGGTCAGCCACAACCTTGCCGATCACATCTTCGGTCAGACGGACCACCAGGCCGCCGGCCGCATCCACCACCAGCCACGGCAGCGACGGCGCGGGGCCCGCAACCACGGCCCCCACCCGAGGCAGCCGTACCCGTCCGTCAATCAGATCTCGATGAAGTGAAGGAGTGTCATGCACATCCGCATGCTCTTGAACCACCGCCGCCCCGTCGAGCCGGGGCCCGAGTTAGGGACTGTGTGAGGTTGTGATCCGCCAGGTGTCTTGAGGAGGTCGTTGATCCAGATCATCGAGGCGCGGAGGTGGAGGCCGGCAAGGTAGCTCTCGGGTCTCTTGTCGTGCCGGGTCGCGATGCCTCGCCAGGCCTTCAGCTTGTTGATCAGGCGCTCGACGGTGTTGCGCTCTTTGTAGAGACCGGTGTCGTGGCTGACGGGCCGGCCGCCCCGGCTGTCCTTCTTCTTCCGGTTCGCGGCCTGGTCCTTCTTCTCCGGGATGACCGCCTTGATGCCGCGTTGCCGCAGGCAGAAGCGGTTACCGCGGGAGGAGTAGGCCCTGTCCACGGCGACGGCTCCGGGCCGGGTGCGGGGACGCCCGGCGGGCAGACGGACCCGGACCTTCCCCAGCACAGGGACAAACTGCGGGCTGTCGGCGGCCTGCCCTGCGGTCAGCACGAGCGACAGCGGTCGGCCTGCGATCCGCGGAGAGCTGGAATTCTACTGGTCAGCCCACCCCGGGACCTGCCGAGCCGGGCCTCGCTCAAGCGGAGTCTGCGGCGCCGCCGCACGCGTCGCCGTTCTTCCTGTTCGGCGCTGTTCCCGCCGTCCTGACCGTTCTGTCCCTGCGGGCCGCCCCCTTTTGCCGGGCCCGCTCCTGATCGGCGGCGGCTCCCTCCAGGGCGTCCAGGATCTCCTTGCCAATACGCATCCCGGCTGCATCGTGGTGAGCGTGGACGGCCGTGGAGTCCACGCTGACCAGGGACAGGTCCGTCTCACCCCGGCGGGCGGCCTCGGAGATCAGGCCCTCCAGCAGTGCGGTGAAGACGCCCGCATCCCTCCACACCCGGAAACGGCCCGGGCCGCCGAGCGCTTCCAGGTCTCACCGACCACGGCCCAGCGGTGGGCCGGCCGCTACCGCGAGCTGGGCGAGGCAGGCATGACCGACCGGTCCTCGCGCCCCCACACCAGCCCGTCCCAAACCCCGACCCGCACCGAGCGGCGCATCATCAAGGTCCGCGTCCTGCGCCGCTGGGGACCGGCCCGCATCGCCTACCTCCTGGGCCTGAACCCCGCGACCGTCCACCGCGTCCTGACCCGCTACCGCCTCGCCCGCCTGACCCACCTGGACCGCGCCACCGGCCGCGTCATCCGCCGCTACGAACGCGAGAAGCCCGGCGAGCTGGTGCACGTCGACATCAAGAAGCTCGGCAACATCCCCGACGGCGGCGGACACAAGACCCTCGGACGTCAGGCAGGCCGCAAGACCCGCTCCGGCGCCGGCTACAGCTACCTCCACAACGCCGTCGACGACCACTCCCGCCTCGCCTACAGCGAGATCCTCACCGACGAGAAGAAGGAGACCGCCGTCGCCTTCTGGAACCGAGCCCACGCCTTCTTCGCCCAGGCCGGGATCACCGTCGAACGCGTCCTGACCGACAACGGCGCCTGCTACAAGAGCCACATGTGGCGCAACTGCCTTACGGAGCAGGGGATTTCACACAAGCGCACCCGGCCCTACCGGCCCCAGACCAACGGGAAGGTGGAACGCTTCAACCGCACCCTCCTGGACGAATGGGCCTACGCCAGGCCCTACCAGAGCGAGACCGAGCGACGCGCCGCATACCCAGCCTGGCTGCACACCTACAATCACCACCGCGGACACACCGCGCTCAAGGGCCAGTCACCCTCCAGCCGCGTCCCCAACCTCACGGGTCAATACACCTAGTAGATCGTCGCTGCTAATGCTTGGGATAGAGGTGACGCAGTTTGATGCGTGCATCGTGGGTGGTGAATTGCCAGTTCACCTGGCGTTGGTCGGTGTTGGTGGCGTTCTGCCAGGACGTGAGTTCGGCGTTGAGTGTGTCGAGGTCGCCGATGCGGCGGTCGAGGCATTGCCGGGTGAGTGCGGAGAGTTCGATCTCCGCGATGTTGAGCCATGAGCCGTGTTTGGGCGTGTGGTGGATCTCGAGGCGTTGGGCCAGGGCGAAGGCTTCTTGCGGTTCGAATGCCTCATACAAGGAGGCGATGTTGTGGGTGTTGAGGTTGTCCATCACCAGCACCACGGTCTCGGCGTCGGGGTAGTCCACCTTCAGTAGCCGCTTGACCTGGCCGGCCCAGTCGGTCCGGGTCCGTCGGGTCAGGGCCTGGGTGCGGCGCCATCCGCGTAGGGGTTCGGTCCATACGAAGATGGAGCAGGTGCCGCAGCGGATGTATTCGCTGTCCTGGCGGGCGTCGTTGCCGGGGCGGGCGGGGAGTGGGGTGCGGGCGTGGTCGAGGAGCTGGTAGGGCTTCTCGTCCATGCACACCACCGGGCGTGCCGGGTCATAGGGGCGGGCGTAGACGGCCAGGACGTCTTCCATCCGGGCTGTGAACTGTGCGTCCGCCCGGGGTGGGATGGTCCAGCATTTCTTCAGGTGAGGGCGCAGTTCCGTTTTTTTAGGATCCGTCCGATGGTGGAGTGGTCCAGATCGGGGATGTCCTCGACCAGCGCGACATGCTTCTCCAGCAGCCGAAGCGACCACCGTGTATAGCCGGAGGGCGGCTGGGAGCAGGCCATCGCGATCAGCCGGGCCTCGACCTCCCCGGTCACCGGTGAGGGAACCGGCGGCAGGTCACGCTTCTTCCGGCTGATCGTGGCGTGAAAATCGCCACCGGTCTCGGCGAAACGCCTGGCGACCAGCCGCAACGTCTCACCGGAAACACCGAGCCGCGCCGCGATCACCTCTCCCGGGTCCACCTCACCCACCGAGGTGTCCAGCGCGAGCAGCACCCGCGCACGCATGATCATCGACGCTGGATGAACGCCCGTCCTGGTCAGCCGGACCAACTCCTCACGATCCCGCGTAGTCAACCTGACCGGCCGCTTCTTCTGCGAACCCATCACGACCATCCTGCCTGGCAAGGGGGTTGGAACCTGACACCCACCAGCCTCCCAGACATCACACAGCTAAGCAGCGACGATCTACTAGTGCAGTCAACTGACCAGTGCAACCATCGACGTCGCATACTCGGTGCGGAGCAGCAGGATCGCTGATAGTCCGACGACTTGTACCACTACAGCGCGCTGGCCGGATCGGGGAACTCCAGCATGACAATGTCGCCGTACCAGGTCCCATCCCCCGACGAACTGTCCGCCGTACACGAGGAATTGACCGCCGTACGGTGCCGTCGTGGCCTCGACCCGCTCGGTGTACTTCGCGATTTCCGGGCCGATCTCGACATTCTTCAGATAGCCGATCGCGTACCCACGCGGCGCCGTCATGCCGGCACCTTGTCCAGGAAACCGCGCACGTCCTTGATCAGGCCCTACTCGTCCAGCACCAGGACGTCGAATCCGATCACCAGCGGCTCGGCTCCTTCCGGACCCAGGCCCCAGCGGAATCGCATCTGACGATGGTGGGCGTCGGCCTCACCGACCTGGCTGAACACAAACCCCGGAAACTGCGCCTGGACGCCGTCGACAACCGCCGCGATCCCCTCGTGGCCGGAAACCTCGGCCATCGGGTCGGTGTAGGTCGCCTCGGGCGACCAATGCTCGGAGAGCAACGTCGCCCGCTCGTCACCGGTCGTGTTCCAGGTGGCCAGGTATTGCTGGACGATGTCCTTCATATCCTTCATGTCCTTCTCCCGTTCGTCTTGATCGGCTGATGTCCGGAATCCTGGCCCGGGCCGGTCCTCCGGTCCATGACCTCACAGGTCATGGCACCCCGAACACGGCCCCTTAGTGGTCTGCGTCGTAAATCCTTCGGGGGTTGATCATGCGGCTGGGGCGGCGGAGGATTCTTCTGGGTGATCGGCGGTGTGCCGGTCGAGTCTGG
>NZ_JBFBBD010000050.1:0-51647 GCF_040689515.1 Streptomyces sp. NPDC051173 | reverse complement strand
CCGAGGCGAGAGCGTCGGGCGTGATCTCCGCCAACGGGGCGGGCACACCGGGCAGCGAGGTGTGGATGACCGTCCGTATCCGTACGCCCGCCGGCCACCGGCTCACCGGAGATCCGGCCCGCCAGCTCCGTCGCCAGCACACCGACCTGCTCACGCAGCTCGGCCTCCGCGACCGCACGCTCCGCGTCGATCACCGCGTGCCCGGCGGAGATGATCTCCTCGCGCTGCCGCTGACCCTCGGCCCGCAGCTCCGCGATGATCGCCGTACCCTGCTCCACCGACTCCTGACGCAGGCGAGCGGCCTCGTGCCGCGCCTCGGCCAGCAGCTCCTGGTACTCGGCGTGCACCCGCGCGGCCTCCGCGCGCGTCGCCTCCGCCTCGTCGAAACGCCCGCCCGTGGCCTTCTCGCGCTCGACGAGGACCTTGCTGATCCGGGGGAGGAGCACCTTCGCCATCACGGCGAAAACAATGAAGAAGAGGACGAACCCAAGGACGAGCGGCGCGGGCTCGGGCTTGAGCGGCCCTACGTCGAGAGCGAGAAAGTTCATGGCCATAGGTGCAGATTAGTCGACGCCGCGCCCGAAGTCCGCCCCGCACCAGTGCCTGTCCGGCGGATCTTGTGGCCGGTTCTGCGGGTGGTGCCGTCCGCACCACCGCTGCGCGGCGGTGTCCTCACACTCCCCCAGCTACCGCTGGGAGGTGCCCCAACAGGCTTGATGTGGCTGATGCGAGTGCCCAATTCAGCACGCGGGAGCACCTCTCCGCCTACCAGACCCAACTCCCCGCCGTCGCACGGCCTACCACCATCGGGCGAAACTCCTCCGGACCCCGGTCACCGAACGTGCGTCGAAAGTAACTTGATGCAGTTACTGCCCGCTCACCTCCGCGAGACAGCCCAAAGGGGGCACCAGCATTGCCCGAGACCACACTCCCGCCCCTCGCCGGAGGCACCGAGGGACCCTCGGCACTCCGCCCCCTCCTCGACACCGTCCTCGACGCCCTCACCCAAGGCGCCACCACCCGCGCCGGCCCCATCCCCCACGGCGGCCCCCACGCCGTCACCGCACGCGTACGCGCCACCGGCCCCGCACTCCCCACCACCGGCACCGGCCCCCACGAAGCCCTCCACACCCTCGTACGCACCCTCGCCGAAGGCGCCGCCGACCCCGCCGACCCCCACTGCGCCGCCCACCTCCACACCCCACCGCTCGCCCTCGCCACCGCCGCCGACCTCGCCGCCTGCGCCCTCAACCCCTCACTCGACTCCTGGGACCAGGCACCCGCCGCCTCCGCCCTGGAAACCGAGGTCCTCCGCGCCCTGGCCGCCCTCGCCTACCCCCACCGCCCCGCACCCGACGCCGTCACCACCACCGGCGGCACCGAGTCCAACCACCTCGCCCTCCTGCTCGCACGCGAGGAAGCGAAAGGCGCGCCCCCGGCCACCACACCCGACGGCGCACACCACCCGGCGGCCGGAATCACCCCCGGAACCACGCACGGCACCACCACGTACGACTCCTCGTACGGCACCTCACCCCGACCCGACCGCACCCTCCGCGTCATCTGCGGCGCCAACGCCCACCACAGCATCCACCGCGCCACCTGGCTCCTCGGCCTCCCCGCACCCCACGTCCTGGCCACCCCCACCGGCACCATCGACCCCGCACACCTGCACACCGCGCTCTACGCCCACCACGCCACCCCCACGCTCGTCGTCGCGACCGCGGGCACCACCGACACCGGCCGCATCGACCCCCTGCCCCACCTCGCCGACCTCTGCGACACCCACCACGCCCGCCTCCACATCGACGCCTCCTACGGCGGCCCCCTCCTCTTCAGCGACACCCTCCGCCCCGCCCTCCACGGCCTCGACCGCGCCCACACCATCGCCATCGACCTGCACAAACTCGGCTGGCAACCCATCGCGGCCGGCCTCCTCGCCGTCCCCGACAGCACCGCCCTCCACCCCCTCGCCCACCGCGCCGACTACCTCAACGCCCCCGACGACACCGACGCCGGCCACCCCGACCTCCTCGGCCGCTCCCTGCGCACCACCCGCCGACCCGACATCCTCAAGATCGCCGTCACCCTCCGCGCCCTCGGCCGCACCGGCATGGGCCGTCTCGTCGAACGCGTCTGCGCCACCGCACACCACCTCGCCGACCTCATCGACGCCCACCCCCGCTTCGAACTGCACGCCCGCCCCACCCTCAGCACCGTCCTCTTCCGCCCCACCGGCACCGACGACCACACCATCGCCACCATCCGCCGCCGCCTCCTCCACCACGGCCACGCCGTCCTCGGCCGCGCCACCACCCCCGACGGCCTCTGGCTCAAGACCACCCTCCTCAACCCCCACACCACCACCCACCACCTCCGCACCCTCCTCAACCTCGTGGAAGGCCACATCAACCCATGAACAACCCCAACCCCCCGAAAAAGACCCCCCGCACCACCCCCGACACCCCCCAACCAGGCCCCCGCACCACCCCCGACCAACCCCTCGACATCGCCGGCATCGGCATCGGCCCCTTCAACCTCTCCCTCGCCGCCCTCGCCCACGGCCTCCCCGACCTCCGCACCGCCTGCTACGACCAGACCCCCACCTTCCGCTGGCACCCCGGCCTCCTCATCGACGGCACCGCCCTCCAAGTCCCCTTCCTCGCCGACCTCGTCACCCTCGCCGACCCCACCAGCCCCTGGAGCTTCCTCAACTACCTCAAGGACCGCGAACGCCTCTACCCCTTCTACTTCGCCGAGCGATTCCACATCCAACGCGCCGAATACGACGCCTACTGCCGCTGGGTCAGCCAATCCCTCCCCGGCCTCCACTTCGGCCACCAGATCGACGCCCTCCGCTGGAACCCCGAACGCAACCTCTTCGAAATCGACTACACCCAACTCGACACCGAAGGAGAAGCCGAAGCCCTCGGCCGCGCCTACGCCCGCAACCTCGTCCTCGGCGTCGGCACCACACCCCACATCCCCGAACCCCTCCGCCCCCTCAGCGAAGCCCCCAACGTCCCCGTCATCCACTCCGCCGACTACCTCGACCACCGCGAGAAAATCCTCGCCGCCGACCACATCACCGTCATCGGCTCAGGCCAGTCCGGCGCCGAAGTCTTCCTCGACCTCCTCCGCAACCGCCCCACCGGCCGCGAAAAACTCCACTGGCTCGCCCGCACCCCCGCCTTCGCCCCCATGGAATACAGCAAACTCGGGCTCGAACAATTCACCCCCGACTACACCCGCTACTTCCACGCCCTCCCCGAAGGCGTACGCAACCAACTCCTGCCCCAGCAATGGCAACTCCACAAAGGCATCGCCGCAGAAACCCTCGCCGACATCCACGAAGAGCTCTACCGCCGCAGCCTCCACGGCGGCTGGCCCGACACCGTCCTCACCCCCGGAGTCTTCGTCCGCACCGCCGGCCGCGTCGGCACCACCCGCGTCGAACTCCACCTCGAACACGCCCAGCAAGGCACCCGCTCCCGCATCACCACCGACGCCGTCGTCCTCGCCACCGGCTACCGCGAACGCCGCACCGACACCCTCCTCGCCGCCCTCGACCCCTACATCCGCCGCGACCACAGCGACCGCCCCCGCATCGACGAGAACCACCGCCTCGTCCTCGACCCCCTCGTCAAGGGCGCCGTCCACGTCCAGAACGCCGAACGCCACACCCACGGCATCGGCACCCCCGACCTCGGCCTCGCCGCCTGGCGCAGTGCCGTCATCCTCAACGCCATCACCGGCAAGACCGCCTACCCCCTCCCCGAACGCACCGCCTTCACCACCTTCGGCCTGGAGCCGCGGCCACAGCCACGACCCCGGACCACCACCTCAGAAGACCGGCGCACCATCCCGCGTCAACTTCCAGTCCACTGAGGCGAAACGCCCCACATCGATCGCCCCCTGGGCCCGCACCCACGAGATGATCGTGTTACGGATCTCCTCCGAATTCGCCCACACCTGCTTCGCCCGAGCGACATGCGGAAAATTCCCCCCGCCACTCGCCCGGTAGTTGTTCACCGCCAGCACGAACCGCGCCGCGTCGTCCAGCGGCTTCCCGTCGAAGACCAGCTTCGAGATACGCGCCCCCGGCGCCTTCGCGATGTCGATCTCGTACGAGAGGCCGCTGACCACGTCATAATTGAAATCCGGGATGTTCTCCGCATTCGTCAGCTTCGCCGGATCCACCGCCCCACCCGGAGCCGTCCGCACGTAATACCGCGCCGAGAACTCCAGATACTCCCGTATCTGAGCCCCCGTCAACACCCGGGCCTCCAGCGTGTTCTCGAACGGATACAGACCCGCCACCTCCCGGATCGTCACCTTCCCCGCCGGTACCCCCGCCGTCCGCGAGAAACACGACGCCTGCGACAACACCGGCAACCCCGCGTACGCCGACCCCCGCAACGCCGCACGCACCGTCTCCACCTGCACATGATTGATGAAATCGATCACCGGCGTGTCCTTGTACGCCGCCTCCGCCGCACTCATCGCCGCCGACGACGTACCGATCACCTGATTCACATACGCCACCACCTTCCGGTGCTCACCCCGCAACAACTGAGTGATCTTCCGGTCCTCGGCGACCGTATTCGAATTCAGCACCCTCGCCCCCACCGAGGCCACCCGCCAACAACCCTGCTCCCACACCAGATCGAAGTCGAACACCGTCAACCGCTGCCCCCACTTCAACGGCTCCGACAACACCACCTCCTTACCCGACTCCTTGTTCACCACCCGGCGCTCGGGAATCTCCACATGCGCATGCCCCACCAAAATGGCATCGATCCCCGGCACCCGCTCCGCCACCAACGCCGCCGCATTCTCCACATACGGCAACTGATCCCCGTACGACGACGTACCACTGGCCCCCGAATGCGCCGCGACGATCACCACATCCGCACCCATCGACCGAAGCTTCGGCACCCACTTCGCCGCCTGCTCCTCCAGCCCCGGGAACACCATCTTCCCCTGCACATTCGCCTTGTCCCAGATAGCGATCCCCGGATTCGTCAACCCCAGAACCGCCACCCGCACATCCCGCCCGAACGGCGCCCGCACCCGCTTGATCACATACGGCGGAAAAGCCGGACGCAACGTCTTCGCATCCAACGCGTTGGCACCCAGCAACGGGAAATGGCACTGCTCCTCGAACTTCCGCAGCACCGGAATACCGTAATTGAACTCGTGATTCCCCAGCGCCGCCGCGTCATACCCGATCGCATTCATCGCCCGCGCCATCGGATGCACCGGACCGTGCGCCTTCGTGATCGGATCCACCCGCGCGTAGTAATACGACAGCTGAGTACCCTGAATCGTGTCACCCGCGTCGATCAGCAGCGTATTCCGCCGCCCCTTCTCCCGCCGCACCTCGTTCACCAGGGTCGAGACCTTCGCCAGCCCCACATCGTTGTGCGCCTGGTCATCGAACTCCGCATCCGTGAAATAGTCCCAGTTGAAGACATTCCCGTGCAGATCCGTCGTCCCCAGCACCGTCAACGCGTAATGCCGGCCCCGGCCACCACCCGAGCCGGCCACCGCCTCCCGCGCCTCGGCCGACCCGGCACCCACCGACCCCACCAGCGCGACACCCGCACCCGTGGCAGCCGTACGCCCCAGGAAATTCCTCCGGTTCAACGACACGTCAACTCCTAGAATCTCGCAGCTCAACTCACCGACAACGCGCGTAGATTCTGGCGTCGGACACCCCAACCGCAACACCCCCACAAGGTTGCGAAACGGTGACTCCCACATGGCGCCCCCACGCCCCCGACCTGACACCCTGACCCCATGACCACACCCGCACCACTGCCCTACGGCACCCCCGACAGCCCCCGACTCGCCGTCCGCGGCGAAGCCCGCCTCGAAGTCGACCCCGAAATCGCCCACATCGACATCACCATCAGCGCCCGCGGCACCGACCGCACCACAGCGCTCAACGACCTCACCCGCCGCAACAACCACACCCTCGACCTGCTCAAGAGCTACGGCGACACCGTCGAAAAACTCGAGACCGGCACCTTCACCCTCACCCCCCAACTCACCGAAAAAGGCCGCCACGAACGCATCCACGCCTACCACGGCACCGTCCGCCTCACCGCCACCCTCAGCGACTTCACCACCCTCGGCGAACTCACCACCCGCCTCGCCGCACTCGACCTCACCCGCGTCGACGGCCCCTGGTGGGCACTGCGCCCCGACTCACCCGCCCACCGCGAAGCCCGCCAGCAAGCCGTACGCGAAGCCGTGCAACGCGCCCGCGAATACGCCGGCGCCCTCGGCGCCCAGCTCGTCGCGCTCGTGGAACTCGCCGACCTCGGCGCCGAGAACATGGCCCCCGCCGGCCCGCCCCCCGCCCCCGGCGGCCTCATGCGCTCGGCCGGCTACGGCGGAGCCGCCCCGGCCCCCGCACTCGACCTCGAACCCCAGCGCCAGAACGTCTACGCACAGGTCAACGCCCGATTCACCATGACGCCCCCCGCACTGTAGAGACCCATGCGCGGGGCGTGCGCGAACGCTCATCGGAGCACCCCCGCGCACGTTTCACTAATTGTCAACGAGCTTTTACCCAACGGACGTTGGGGAGTTGGACTCGACCAATTCTCTACCCACCGGTAGGTCATAAGGTCGTGCCATGCGCCGAGCAAAAATCGTCTGCACCCTGGGACCGGCCACCGACTCGTACGAGCAGATCAAGTCACTCGTCGAAGCCGGAATGGACGTCGCCCGGTTCAACCTCAGCCATGGCACCTACGTCGACCACGAGGCGCGGTACCACCGAGTACGCAAGGCCGCCGAAGAAACCGGCCGCAGCATCGGCATCCTCGCCGACCTTCAAGGCCCGAAGATCCGCCTCGGCCGATTCCGCGAAGGCCCCGTACTTCTTGAACGCGGCGACGAGTTCACCATCACCGTCGAGGACATCGAAGGCGACCGTCACCACTGCGGCACCACCTACGACGGCCTCGCCGCCGACGTCACCAGGGGCGAACGCATCCTCGTCGACGACGGCCGCGTCACCCTCGAAGTCACCAACGTCGACGGCCCCCGCGTACGCACCATCGTCATCGAAGGCGGCATGGTCTCCGACAACAAGGGCCTCAACCTCCCCGGCGTCGCCGTCTCCGTCCCCGCCCTCTCCGAGAAGGACGTCGAAGACCTCCGCTGGGCCATCAGGACCGGCGCCGACATCATCGCCCTCTCCTTCGTCCGCAGCGCCGACGACATCCGCGACGTCCACCGCGTCATGGACGAGGAAGGCCGCCGCCTCCCCGTCATCGCGAAGATCGAAAAGCCCCAGGCCGTCGAGAACCTCCCCGGCATCGTCGACGCCTTCGACGGCATCATGGTCGCCCGCGGCGACCTCGGCGTCGAAATGCCCCTCGAAACAGTCCCGATCGTGCAGAAGCGCGCCATCAAACTCGCCCGGCGCAATGCCAAACCGGTGATCGTCGCCACCCAAATGCTCGACTCCATGATCGACGCCTCCCGCCCCACCCGCGCCGAAGCCTCCGACGTCGCCAACGCCGTCATCGACGGCACCGACGCCGTCATGCTTTCGGGTGAGACCAGCGTCGGCAAATACCCCGTCGAAACGGTCAAGACGATGGGCCGCATCGTCGCGGCGGCCGAAGAGGACGTCCTCGCCAAGGGCCTCCCGCCCCTGAGCGAACGCGGCAAGCCCCGCACCCAGGGCGGCTCCGTCGCCCGCGCCGCCGCCGAGATGGGCGACTTCCTCGGCGCGAAGTACCTCGTCGCCTTCACCCAATCCGGTGACACAGCACGCCGCCTGTCCCGCTACCGCTCCCCGATCCCCCTGCTGGCCTTCACCCCCGAGCCGGCGACACGCTCCCAACTCAACCTCACCTGGGGCGTGGAGACCTTCCTGGGGCCCATGGTCCAGACGACGGACGAGATGGTGAAGCAGGTCGACGAACACCTGCTGAAGATCGGCCGCTGCCAGAAGGGCGACATGGTCATCATCACCGCCGGCTCCCCACCGGGGGTCGCGGGCACGACGAACCTCGTGCGGGTGCACCACATCGGAAAGGAGTGAAAAACCCGCTCCAACGCCGCCCGGAATGGCCCCGGGACGGCCTTCGCCGGGGGAACGGGCGACCACGCGCACGGGACGAGGGCGACGGGACCAAGCCCCTCACGCCCTGCCCCCAGGGGCCTTCCCACACGCTCGCGCCATCCGGCCTGAGCTGGGCTTTCACCTCGTACGGCCGTACTGTCCCCCCAAGCGAAAAGGGGGACCGGATGGACCGGAACATACGCACGGTCGACGACGTACTCAAGCTCCTGGACGGCCTGTTCGCGCCCGAAGCCGACCGCTGGACGGCCGACGGGGCCACTTGGTGGGACGGCTTCTACACCGACCGCTCGAAGCCCGTGCCGTTCTTCGTCGCCAAGCCGGACGAGAACCTGGCCTCGTACATCGACCGCGGACTGATCACCCCCGGCCGGGCCCTCGACCTGGGCTGCGGCCCGGGCCGCAATGCGCTGCACCTGGCCGCACTGGGCTTCCAGGTGGACGCGGTCGACCTGTCTCCGACAGCCATCGCCTGGGCCGAGGAACGCGCCCGCGAGGCCGGTGCCGACATCCGCTTCCACTGCGGCGACGCGTTCGCCCTGGCAGGGACCGAACTGACGGGCCCGTACGACCTGATCCACGACTCGGGCTGCTTCCACCACCTGCCGCCTCACCGCCGCGTCAGCTACCGCGCGCTTCTTGAACGCGCGCTGGCTCCGGGCGGCCATCTGTCGCTCGCCTGCTTCGCCTCCGGAGCGATGGGCTCCGAACTCCCGGACCCGGCCTTCTACGACCGGACCGGCCTCCGGGGCGGGCTCGCCTATACACCGGAGTCCTTGCGCTGGATCTTCTCCGACCTGGAGGAGGTCGAACTCCGGCGGATGCACGATGAATTGCCGGAGTCCGCGTGCTTCGGTGAGCCCTTTCTTTGGACGGCGCTGTTCCGCCGAGGGGTGGGATAGTCAGTATTTGGGGCCTATGTGGGCGTCCATGAGGGCTACGGAGTCGCGGCGGGCTACGGAGATGTTGTACGGATCCTTGCCTCGCCGAGTGGTTTTCCACTCGACTCCGACCTTGTCTAGGGCGTCGGCGTAGAGGCGCAGGATGTCCTCCGATTTGTTGGTGAAGAGGTATCTCGGGTACTCGTAGCGCTTGTTCTCGCCCCTGACGAGGCGGATGGTCCAGTTCGTCACGCGGCAGCCGTCGGAGTGGATCAAGCCGCGTATGAACTCCCAAGGGTGTGTGTCCACAATGCGTTGTTGCCACGCTTCGAGAGCGATGCGTCGTTCGTGCTTCTTGCCCGGGCCATGCTGAGGGAACAAGCACGGCCAGTGCTGGCTGTACGACTTGACCTCGACGCAGCCGTCTCGCTGCCGTTGGTTCACGCTGGGCAAGGACATCACCTTGCGCATGGCGGCTTCAGCGCTCTCGATCAGGCCGGGCCAGGCGTCAGCGCAGTAGATGGACAGGTGGTGTTGCTTGGGTTTGGAGATTATGTGGCCATCGCCGAGATAGAGGCCCAACAAGTAGGCGTATGCCGGGCCATCGAGTTCCTGGTTGGTGCACCTGGGGCAGTCGGTCGGATGGACGAAGACCTCGCCATGATGTCGCCGATCCTCGTACCGCCACCAGCCGACTGTGCCTGGAGGGACGCCGAGCTGTTCGGCCACGGCTCGGTTGGCCATGCCTTGCCGCATCAGAGTCACGGCGCGATTGCGCGTCTGGGAGTCGTACATGGCTACGAGATTGGCTGGATTCAAGCCATGCCGAGCTGGTTCGAAGACGCGTTCACCGGAGCGAGTGAAGATCGCCAATCAACGGTGAATCTTGGAAATGAAGGTGAAGTGCCCCGAGTCGGATTCGAACCGACGCTGTATGGGTTTTGAATCCATGGCCTCTACCGCTGGGCTACCGGGGCTAGCCTACGAAACCAAGGTTAGCGGAAACCTGCTGTGCGTCAAACATACCGCAGCTAGGTAGGCTCATGGGGCACCACCTGCCCTTGATCGAGGAGACCCGTGACCGCCGCCGAGCCCACGCCGCCCGTCGACGACGAGCCGCAGCACACCCCTCCCCACATCACCCGCGTCGTGATCGCCGAGGACGAGGCCCTCATCCGGCTCGATCTCAAAGAGATGCTCGAAGAAGAGGGCTACTCCGTAGTCGGCGAGGCGGGCGACGGGGAGACCGCGGTCGCGCTCGCCCGGGAGCACAAGCCGGACCTGGTCATCCTCGATGTGAAGATGCCGGTCCTGGACGGGATCTCCGCCGCCGAGCAGATCGCCGCGGACTCGATCGCGCCCGTCCTGATGCTCACCGCCTTCTCGCAGCGCGACCTCGTGGAGCGGGCCCGGGACGCCGGGGCGATGGCGTATCTCGTGAAGCCGTTCAGCAAGAGCGACGTGGTGCCGGCCATCGAGATGGCGGTGTCGCGCTTCACGGAGCTGAAGGCGCTGGAGCGGGAGGTCGCGGACCTCTCCCAGCGGCTGGAGACGCGGAAGCTCGTGGACCGGGCGAAGAGCGTTCTGCAGACGCAGTACGGGCTGACGGAGCCGGCCGCGTTCCGGTGGATCCAGAAGACGTCGATGGACCGTCGGCTGTCCATGCAGCAGGTGGCCGAGGCGGTCATCGAGGACGCCGAGGAGAAGAAGGCCAAGGGGCAGTAAGCAGCAGAGAGAAAGGGCCCGCGTCGTTCCGGACGCGGGCCCTTTCGTATGGCTCAGTCCTCGCCCAGATACGCCTTTCGCACCGATTCGTCGTGCAGCAGATCCGCGCCGGAGCCGGAGAGGGCGATCTTTCCGACCTCCATCACATGACCCTGGTCGGCGAGCGACAGTGCCGCCTGGGCGTTCTGCTCGACGAGCAGGATCGTGGTGCCGGTGGCCTTGAGTTCGGCGATGGTCTCCATGATCTTCTGCATCATGATCGGGGAGAGGCCCATGGAGGGCTCGTCGAGCATGAGGAGCTTGGGGCGGGACATCAGGGCCCTGCCCATGGCGAGCATCTGCTGTTCGCCGCCGGAGAGGGTCCCGGCGGCCTGCTTCGCTCGTTCGCCGAGGATGGGGAAGAGCTCGTAGGCGCGCTGGATGTCCCGCTGGATGCCTCCCGTGTCCTTGCGGAGGAACGCTCCGAGCTGGAGGTTCTCGGCGATGGTGAGGCGCGGGAAGATGTGGCGGCCTTCGGGGGAGTGGGCGAGTCCGCGGGCGACGATCTCGTGGGCGGGAGTGCCGAGGATGCTGCGGCCGTCGAAGCGGACGGTGCCGCCGAGTGGCTTGATGAGGCCGGAGAGGGTGCGGAGCGTGGTGGTCTTCCCGGCGCCGTTGGTGCCGATGAGGGTGACGATGCGGCCTGTCTCGACGGTGAAGGTGATTCCCTTGACGGCTTCGATCTTGCCGTAGGCGACGCGGAGGTTCTCGACCTCCAGGAGGGCGGTCATCGGTCTTCCTCCGGGGAGGCGTGGGCGGCTTCCGCTTCGGCTGCTTCGACTTCGGCGACTTCCTCCTGGCCGGGGGCGCCTTCGAAGGGGGTGCCGAGGTAGGCGGCGATGACGCGTTCGTCGGCCTGGACGGTGTCCGAGGTGCCTTCGACGAGTTTTTCGCCCTGGACGAGGACGGCGACGCGGTCGCAGAGATTGAAGATGAAGCGCATGTCGTGCTCGATGACGAGGACGGCGGTGCCTTGTGCGCGGATGGCGCGGACGAGTGCCTCGGTGGCGCGGGTTTCCTGGGGGTTCATTCCGGCGGTGGGTTCGTCGAGGAGGAGGAGTCCGGGGTCGCTGGCGAGCGCGCGGGCGATTTCGAGCTTGCGCTGTTCGCCGTAGGGGAGGTTGCGGGCGAGGTGGTCGGCCTTGTGGGTGAGGCCGGTGAAGTCGAGGAGTTCCAGGGCGCGTCGGGTGGAGGCGGCTTCGGCGCGGTGGAATCGCGGGCTGCGGAGGAGGGCGGCGAGGAGTCCTTCTTTGGTGCGGGTGTGGCGGCCGACGAGGACGTTTTCGAGGACGGTCATGTTGGCGAAGAGCCGGATGTTCTGGAAGGTGCGGGCGATGCCGGCCCGGGTGACGAGGTGGGGTTTGGGCGGGAGGACGGTGTCGCGGTAGGTGACGGTGCCTTCGGTGGGGCGGTAGAGGCCGGTGAGGCAGTTGAAGAAGGTGGTTTTTCCTGCCCCGTTGGGGCCGATGAGTCCGACGATCTCGTGCTGGTGGACGGTGAGGTCGACGGTGCGTACGGCGGTGAGTCCGCCGAAGCGCATGGTGACGCCGGTGGCGGTGAGGACGGGGGCGCTGTGGGTGGTGTTCATGGTGGTCACGCCTCCGCCTTGGTGATGCCGAGGGATCCGGTGGCGTCCTCGTGGTATTCGAGTTGTTGCCTGCGGTTGGGGATGAGGCCTTCGGGGCGGAAGCGCATGAGGAGGATGAGGGCGAGGCCGAAGGCGAGGAGTTGGTAGTCGTGGAGGAATTGGAGTTTCGCGGGGATGAGGTAGAGGAGCGCGGCGCCGAGGAGCGGGCCGCGGATGGTGCCCATGCCGCCGAGGATGACGGCGGCGAGGAGGAAGGCGGAGTTGGGGGGTACGGGGCCGGCGAAGACGTATTGCTCGGGTACGACGGTGTAGGCGACGTGGGCCTGCACGGTGCCAGCGAGTCCGGCGAGGGTGGCGCCGAGGGCGAAGGCGAGGAGTTTTAGGCGGAAGCTGTTGATGCCCATGGCGGTGGCGGCGGTCTCGTCCTCGCGGATGGCGATCCAGGCGCGGCCGATGCGGGAGTTGCCGGCTCGGCTGAAGACGAGGACGACCAGGATCGTGATGAGGAGCATGAGGAGGTAGTAGTTGGCGAAGGGGTTGAGGGTGATGTTGCCGAGGGTGTGGGTGGCGCCGAAGTTGTAGCCGAAGAGCTTGAGGTCGGGGATGTTGGGGATGCCGTTGGGGCCGTTGGTTAGGGAGGGGCCGGATTCGCCGTTGAGGTTGCCGACGGTGATGCGGAAGATCTCGCCGAAGCCGAGGGTGACGATGGCGAGGTAGTCGCCGCGGAGGCGGAGGGTGGGGGCGCCGATGACGATGCCGAAGGCGAGTGAGGCGGCGGCGCCGGTGAGGACGGCGGCCCAGAAGGGGAAGTGGACGCCGAGGGTGGAGGCGGTGGAGCCGGAGACGAGGGCCGCGGTGTAGGCGCCGACGCCGAGGAAGGCGACGTAGCCGAGGTCGAGGAGGCCGGCGAGGCCGACGACGACGTTGAGGCCGAGGGCGACGGTCGAGAAGATCAGGATGTTGACGGCGATCAGGGTGTATTGGTCGGTGGACTGGGTGAGGGGGAAGAGGGCGGCGGCGACGAAGGCGGCCGTGATGGTGATGTTGCGGTGTTTGTCGGTGAGTTCGGTGAGCCTGGTGACGAGTCCGGCTTTGCGGAGAGCGAGGGTGGTGAAGGCGCCGATGATGAGGAAGCCGGTGAAGAGTTCGCCGTAGCCGGTGCCGATGCCGTAGGTGACGAGGTGGAGGGCGATGCCGAAGGTGGCGGCGATGATGAGGATCTCGGCCCAGGCGGGGAGCGGCTGTGCGGTGGGGAGGGGACGGTCGGTGCGGCCGGGCCGGACGGTGCGCAGTGTGCCGCGGAGTGCGGTGGCCAGGGGGGCGGGCAGGGTGGCGAGGCGGCTGCCGGGCGGGTAGGAGGCGGCGGTGCGGCGGTCGATGGGGAGGCCGAGGGCGCCGGTGAGGGTGAGCAGGGTGGCGAGTGCGGCGACGTAGCCGCCGGGTTCGAGGTTGGCGAGTCCGCCGAGTTGTACGGCGATGGCGGCCAGGGTGTACCAGGTGGTGGCGAGGGTGCCGGCGGCGAGGTAGGTGGTGGCGTCGTGGCGTCGGGTGGGGTTGAGCCAGCGGAGTCCGGGGGTGGGCCGGGTGGCGAGGGTGAGGGCGAGGGTGAGGAGGGCTCCGGTGAGGGTGAGGAGTTGGAGTCCGCCGGGGTAGCCGTTGACGGTGAGGTTGCCGGGGAAGGCGGTGGTCCAGGTCCAGGAGAGGAAGGTGGAGGCGGCGGTGAGGAGGGCGCCGGTGGCGGTGAGGGCGCGGGCGGCGGTGAGGGGGAGGGGGATGACGGGGGTGGTTTCGAGGGTGGTGTCGGTGTGTGGGGTCATGGTGGTCACGCCCGATCCGCGACGCGTTCGCCGAGCAGTCCTTGGGGCCTGATCAGCAGGACGAGGATGAGGAGGACGAAGGCCCAGACGTCTTTCCAGCCGCCGCCTCCGAGTTGGTGCATGCCGGGGATGTTCTGGATGTAGGTGGTGGAGGCGGCTTCGGCGATGCCGAGGACGACTCCGCCGAGCATGGCGCCGTAGATGTTGCCGATGCCGCCGAGGACGGCGGCGGTGAAGGCTTTGAGGCCGAGGATGAAGCCCATCTCGAAGTTGATCTGGCCGGCGCGGAGTCCTTGGGCGACGGCGGCGACGGCGGCGAAGGCGCCGCCGATGGCGAAGGCGAGGACGATGATGCGGTCGGTGTTGATGCCCATGAGTTTTGCGGTGTCGGGGTCCTGGGCGGTGGCCTGCATGGCGCGGCCGGTGCGGCTTCTGGCGACGAAGAGGCCGAGGGCGAGCATGCAGAGGGGTGCGGCGATGAGGACGAAGAGGTCGTCGCGCTGGATGTGGATGTTGTTGGCGAGTTCGAAGGCGTCGCCTTGGAACTGGGGGAACGCGCGGGATTTCTTGGCGTCGGGGTAGAAGGCCCAGACGGTTTGCTGGAGGGCGATGGAGAGGCCGATGGCGGTGATGAGGGGGGCGAGGCGGGGGGCGTTGCGGAGGGGGCGGTAGGCGAAGCGTTCGGCGGCGGTGGCGATGGCGACGGAGGCTATGGCGCCGCCGATGAGCATGAGGGGGAGGGCGGTGGCGAGTGTGGTGCCGTCGGGGAGCCAGAGGTGGATGGTGAGGGCGCCGAAGGCGCCGATCATGACGATCTCGCCGTGGGCGAAGTTGATGAGTTGGACGATGCCGTAGACCATGGTGTACCCGATGGCGATGAGGCCGTAGAGGGCACCGAGGGCGAGTCCGCTGACCAGCGTTTGCGGTAGTTGGTGCACCGCGGGCCTCCGATGTGGGTGTCGGATGTGGGTCCGCGCGAGGGCGTGGTGGTGGCGTCCTCGCGCGGTGGGGTGGGGGCCTTGAGTCGGGTCAGTCCTTGAAGGTGGCGCTCTTGATGGAGTGCCAGGTGTCGCCCTGGACTTGGTAGACGGTGAGTTGTTTGTTGGTGGTGTCGCCGAATTCGTCGAAGGAGACCGTGCCGGTGACTCCGTCGAAGGAGATCTTGCTCATGGCTTCGGTGACTTTGTCGCGGGCGTTGGCGGGGAGCTTTCCGTTGTTGTCGGCCACGGTTTTCTTGACGGCTTGGACGATGGCCCAGGCGGCGTCGTAGGAGTAGCCGCCGTATGCGGCGTAGGGGTCTTTGTAGCCGGCGTTCTTGTAGTTCTTGACGAAGGTTTTGGCGGAGTCGAGTTGGTCGACGGGGTAGCCGACGGAGGTGCCGAGGTCGCCGTCGTTGCTTTCGCTTGAGGCGGTGATGAAGGCGGGGTCGTAGATGCCGTCGCCGCCCATGAGGGGGATGTGGGCGCCGGCCCTTTTGACTTGGTCGGCGAGGAGGCCGCCTTCGGGGTACTGGCCGCCGAAGTAGACGATGTCGGCGCCGGAGTTCTTGACTTTGTTGGCGACGCTGGAGAAGTCGGTTTCCTTGACGGTGATGTGGTCGGTGCCGACGACCTGGCCGCCCAGGTGTTTGAATTCTTGGGCGAAGATGGAGGAGAGGCCGACGCCGTAGGTCTGTTTGTCGTCGACGACGAAGGCTTTGGTCTTCTTGGCGTCGTTGTGGGCGTATTGGGCGGCGAAGCGGCCTTGGATGATGTCGGTGGTGGCGGTGCGGAAGTAGGTCTTGAAGGGGCGGGTCTTCTGGCCTTTGAGCCAGTTGGGGCCTTGGCTGAGTTCGGGGCTGGTGTTGGCGGGTGAGACCTGGGTGAGGCCGGCGCGGGCGAAGACGCCTTGCATGGACTGGCTGACGCCGGAGTTGAGGGGGCCGACGACGCCGAGGACGTTCTTGTCGGCGACGAGTGTGGTGGCGTTCTGCTGGCCGGAGGCGGGGACGGCCTGGTCGTCGAGGGGTTCGGTCTTGAAGGTGATGCCCTTGACTTCTTTGTTGTCGTTGGCGGTGCGGGCGGCGAGGTCGACGGAGTTCTTGATGCCTTGGCCGAGGGCGGAGAGCGATCCGGTGAGTGGGGCGTCGACGCCGATGACGACGGTGGCCTTGGTGCCGTTGTCGTGGTCGGCGCCGCTTTTGTCGTCGCGGGATCCGCATGCGCTGAGGGTGAGGGCCCCGGTGGCGATGGCGGTGGTGAGGACGAGTAAGGAGCGGTGTCGCAAGGCTGGAGTCCTTTCCCTGGCGCGGCTTCCTCTGCTGAGGTGCCGTGTCGCCCGCCGGGCGGGTGGGAAGGCGGGGGTTCGGGTCGTGCGGCGCCCGGGGGGTGGTGACTGGCCGTGACTCTAGGGGTGTGCGGCGGCGGGTGGCAGAGGTGCTGGCCATGATGTGACTGTCTTGTTATGCCGCAGGTCACTTGGGGGTGTCGCTGTAGCAGTATTGCGCGGACAGTCTTCGCCTTTGGGGTGAATGGCATCATCCAGATAGTGCGAAGGTGCAGTTCCACTCATGCTTCGGTGGCGCGGCGGGGTCCGGCGTGGGTGGTGCCGGCCGAGGGGATCGCGGGTGGGGAGGAGTGGGTGCCCTCGGTGCCGTGCGGCGCAGGTGTCACGCAGTGTTATGTGGGTGGGGGGCGCCAGTTCTCGGAGCTGTGGGTGGCGCCGTCGGCTGCCGTGCAGCGCTGATTCGCCTGATGCTCTATCAGTTTCCGGGCCGCGTCGGTGCCGTGCCGCTGTTGTTCGGCGCGGGCCGCCCGGACGATGTCGTCGTAGATGACGTACTGGTCGTTGGACAGGCCCTTTTGTTCCCAGTCGAGTCCGGCCCAGTGGCCGCCGGTGAGGTCCTGTCCGGCCCAGTAGGTGATGAGCTCGGTGCACACCTGGACGGGTGGGGCGGTGCGGGTGGCGGCGCTGTGGCCCTCGCCGTGGGTGTCGGAGCAGCCGGTGGCGAGGGCGGTCGTGAGCAGCAGGGTGCCGATGGCGGTGGGCAGCCGTCGGGGTGTCCGGTGGGTGGGGTCCCTCATGGCCGAAAGGTAGGGCGGGGCGGCCGGGTGGGGAAGGGGGTTCGGCCGGTTGACGGCCGGCGTGTGGCACGGGGCCTGTGTCCGGTGGGTTGTTGCCGGTCTGCGGGCCGTCTGCCGCCTGCGGCGGATGCGCCCTGTGGGCGCGTGCTCAAGCTCCCCCGGCTCCTGCTGGGAGGTGCCCTCAAAAGTGCCCCTACGGGCCGAATTGCGCGCCTACATCAGCCAACTCAAGCCCGTGGGGGCACCTCCCAGCGTTAGCTGGGGGAGCTTGAGGACACTGCCGCGCAGCGGTGGTGCGGATGACACCACCCGCGGACGACCGAGGACAAGAGCCACCGGACGCTGCCTACGCGTCGGCGGCGCGCAGCACGCAGGTGAGGCGGGCGGTGCAGACGCGCTTGTCCTGGTCGTCGGTGATGACGATTTCGTAGGTGGCGGTGGTGCGGCCGCGGTGGACGGGGGTGGCGACGGCGGTGATGAGGCCGGAGCGTACGCCGCGGTGGTGGGTGCAGTTGAGGTCGACGCCGACGGCGATCTTGCCGGGGCCGCCGTGGAGCATGGCGCCGACGGAGCCGAGGGTTTCGGCGAGCACGGCGGAGGCGCCGCCGTGCAGGAGGCCGTACGGCTGGGTGTTGCCCTCGACGGGGAGGGTGCCGACGATGCGGTCGGGGGAGGCTTCGAGGACCTGGAGGCCCATGCGGTTGCCGAGGTGGCCCGCGGAGAAGAGGGTGCGCAGGTCGTGTCCGCTGCCGGCCCATTCGTCGAGGACCTGCTGCGGGAACGTGGTCTGGCTCTGCTCGCCCATGGGTCCGGCTCCGTTCGTCCTTGGTCGTTGCGTGGTGAACGTCTTATCAGGTGGGTGGGGGCGGTGCCGGAGCCGGGTGGGTGATCAGGCCGGACGGGCTGGTTCCACCCTGATGACCAGGGACTTGCTGGCGGGGGTGTTGCTGGTGTCGGCGGTGTGGTCGAGGGGGACGAGGACGTTGGTCTCGGGGTAGTAGGCGGCGGCGCAGCCGCGGGCGGTGGGGTAGTGGACGACGCGGAAGCCGGGTGCGCGGCGTTCGGTGCCGTCGGTCCATTCGCTGACGAGGTCGGCGTAGGTGCCGTCGGCGAGGTCGAGTTCGGCTGCGTCGTCGGGGTTGACGAGGACGACGCGGCGGCCGTTCTTGATGCCGCGGTAGCGGTCGTCGAGGCCGTAGATGGTGGTGTTGTACTGGTCGTGGGAGCGCAGGGTCTGCAGGAGCAGGCGGCCTTGGGGTGCGCGGGGGTATTCGATGTCGGCGGCGGTGAAGTTGGCCTTGCCGGTGGTGGTGGGGAAGCGGCGTTCGTCGCGGGGTGCGTGGGGCAGGGTGAAGCCGCCGGGGCGGGCGACGCGGGTGTTGAAGTCCTCGAAGCCGGGGATGACGCGGGCGATGCGGTCGCGGATGGCGCCGTAGTCCTTTTCGAAGTCCTCCCAGGGGGTGGTGCTCCGGGGGCCGAGGGCGCGGCGGGCGAGGCGGCAGACGATGGCGGTCTCGGAGAGCAGCTGGGGGCTCGCGGGGCGGAGGCGGCCGCGGGAGGCGTGGACCATGCCCATGGAGTCCTCGACGGTGACGAACTGGTCGCCGCCGGCCTGGTGGTCGCGTTCGGTGCGGCCGAGGGTGGGGAGGATGAGGGCGCGGGCGCCGGTGACCACGTGGGAGCGGTTGAGCTTGGTGGAGACGTGGACGGTGAGGCGGGCGCGGCGTACGGCGGCTTCTGTGACGTCGGTGTCGGGGGTGGCGGAGACGAAGTTGCCGCCCATGGCGAGGAAGACCTTGGCCTGGCCGTCGCGGAGGGCGCGGATGGCGCGGACGACGTCGAGGCCGTGTTCGCGGGGCGGGGTGAAGTCGAATTCCTTCTGGAGGGCGTCGAGGAAGGCGGGGGCGGGGCGTTCGAAGATGCCCATGGTGCGGTCGCCCTGGACGTTGCTGTGGCCGCGGACGGGGCAGACGCCGGCGCCGGTGCGGCCGATGTTGCCGCGGAGCAGGAGGAAGTTGACGACTTCGCGGATGGTGGGGACGGCGTGCTTGTGCTGGGTGAGGCCCATGGCCCAGCAGACGATGGTGCGGCGGGAGGCGAGGATCATCTCGAGGGCGCGCTCGATCTCCTCGCGGCGCAGGCCGGTGGCGCGCAGTGTCTCGTCCCAGTCGGCGGAGCGTGCCGTCTGTGCGAATTCCTCGAAGCCGTGGGTGTGTTCGGCGATGAAGTCGGTGTCGAGGGCGCCTTCGGTTTCGAGGATCAGGCGGTTGAGGGTGCGGAAGAGTGCCTGGTCGCCGCCGAGGCGGATCTGGAGGAAGAGGTCGGTGAGGGGGGTGCCGACGCCGCTGAGGCCGCGGGCGTTCTGGGGGTTCTTGAAGCGTTCCATGCCCGCTTCGGGGAGCGGGTTGACCGTGATGATCTTCGCGCCGCCGGACTTGGCCTTTTCGAGGGCGCTGAGCATGCGGGGGTGGTTGGTGCCGGGGTTCTGTCCGGCGACGATGATCAGGTCGGCCTGGTGGAGGTCTTCGAGGAGGACGCTGCCCTTGCCGATGCCGATGGTCTCCGAGAGTGCGGAGCCGGAGGACTCGTGGCACATGTTGGAGCAGTCGGGGAGGTTGTTGGTGCCGAATTCGCGGGCGAAGAGCTGGTAGAGGAAGGCTGCTTCGTTGCTGGTGCGGCCGGAGGTGTAGAAGACGGCTTCGTCGGGGGAGGTGAGGGCGTCGAGTTCTTCGCCGATGATGTCGAAGGCGCGGTCCCAGCTGACCGGTTCGTAGTGGTCGGCGCCTTCGGCGAGGTGCATGGGCTGGGTGAGGCGGCCCTGCTGGCCGAGCCAGTAGCCGCTGCGGCCGGCGAGGTCGCTGACGGGGTGGGTGGCGAAGAAGTCGGGGGTGACGCGGCGGAGGGTGGCTTCCTCGGCGACGGCCTTGGCGCCGTTCTCGCAGAATTCGGCGGCGTGCCGCTTCTCGCCTTCGGGCCAGGCGCAGCCGGGGCAGTCGAAGCCGTCCTTCTGGTTGACCTTGAGCAGGGTGAGGGCGGTGCGTTTGACGCCCATCTGCTGGTGGGCCATGCGCAGGGAGTGGGCGACGGCGGGGAGGCCGGCGGCGGCGTGCTGCGGGGCGGTAACGCTGGGAGCGTCCTGGATGGGGTCATCTGTGGGCGAATTGCCTGCCATCGGTTTCCTCCTGTGGTAGCTTCCGCTCGTCCCGCAAGGGATCGGTTCGGGCTGGACCGCAACCCAATGGGTTGGAAGTCCACCGCGTTGGCGGTGGACGGAGTCACTTCGCTCCCCCTTGAGCCTGGAGCGGATGATCCAGCGTATGGATCTGATCGTGCCATGAGGCACCCGGAGCGTCACCGGACCGGGGCCGACCCTGACGGGTCGGTCGCGGTCCGGTGGCGCTCCACTGTCAGTGAGCCGTGGCAGGATCGAGGGCGTGGCAGCAAACGCATCGCAGACGAACGAACTGACCGGCACCGAGGCAGCGGGGGGAGACCGGCCCCGCCTGCTCCTGATGGACGGGCATTCCATGGCGTATCGCGCGTTCTTCGCGCTGCCCGCGGAGAACTTCACGACGGTCGCCGGGCAGCCGACGAACGCGGTGTACGGCTTCGCGTCGATGCTGGCGAACACCCTGCGTGATGAGCGGCCCACGCACTTCGCGGTGGCGTTCGACGTGTCGCGCAAGACGTGGCGTTCGGCGGAGTTCCCGGAGTACAAGGCGACGCGTTCGAAGACGCCGGACGAGTTCAAGGGGCAGGTCGAGCTGATCGGCGAGCTGCTGGACGCGATGCGGGTGCCGCGGTTCGCGGTGGACGGCTTCGAGGCCGACGACGTGATCGCGACGCTGGCGACGCAGGCGGAGGCGGAGGGTTTCCACGTCTCGATCGTCACGGGTGACCGTGACTCGTTCCAGCTGGTGTCCGACGACGTCACGGTGCTGTATCCGACGAAGGGCGTGTCGGAGCTGACGCGCTTCACCCCGGAGAAGGTGCAGGAGAAGTACGGCCTGAGCCCGTCGCAGTATCCGGACTTCGCGGCGCTGCGCGGTGACCCGTCGGACAATCTGCCGGGCATCCCGGGTGTGGGTGAGAAGACGGCCACGAAGTGGATCACCCAGTTCGGTTCGTTCGCGGAGCTGGTGGAGCGGGTCGAGGAGGTCAAGGGCAAGGCCGGGCAGAATCTCCGCGATCACCTGGAGTCGGTCAAGCTCAACCGCCGGCTCACCGAGATGGTGCGGGACGTGGCCCTGCCGACGGGTCCGGACGGGCTGGTGCGTGAGGCGTACGACCGCACGGCGCTGATCGCGTTCCTGGAGGGTCTGGAGATCCGTAACCAGGGTCTGCGGGACCGGCTGCTGGCGGCCGACCCGGGTGCGGAGGCCGAGGAGGAGGCGCCTCCGGCCGCGGGTGCCGAGGTCGAGGGTGTGGTGCTGGCTGCGGGCGGGCTCGCTCCGTGGCTGGCCGAGCACGGTTCCGGGCCGCTGGGCCTGGAGATGGTCGACTCCTGGTCGCAGGGCAGTGGCCGGGTGGCCGAGATCGCTCTGGCGTCGGGTGAGGGTCCGGCGGTCTGGTTCGATCCGGCGGAGCTGGACGAGGCGGACGAGCGGGCGTTCGCGGCGTGGAGCGCGGATGCGGCGCGGCCGAAGGTGATGCACGACGCGAAGGCCGCGATGCGTGTCTTCGCCGAGCACGGCTGGTCGGTCGCCGGGGTCGCGATGGACACCGCGCTGGCCGCTTATCTGGTCAAGCCCGGCCGCCGTTCGTTCGCCCTGGACGCGCTGTCGGTGGAGTATCTGGGCCGTGAGCTGGCGACGGCCGCCGCGGGTGACGGGCAGCTGGCGTTCGGTGCGGACGAGCAGGCCGAGGCGGATGCCCTGATGGGCCGGGCGCGTACGGTCCTGGATCTGGGTGCCGCCTTCACGGGCCGGCTGAAGGACGTGGGCGCGGCGGAGCTGCTCACCGATGTGGAGCTGCCGACGAGCGCGCTGCTGGCGCGTCTGGAGCGGGCGGGCATCGCGGCGGACCGCGGCTGGCTGGAGCGGATGGAGCAGCAGTTCGCGGCGGCGGTGCAGCAGGCGGTCACGGAGGCGCACGCCGCGGCGGGCCACGAGTTCAACCTGGGCTCGCCCAAGCAGCTCCAGGAGGTCCTCTTCGGCGAGCTGGGTCTGCCGCGGACGAAGAAGACCAAGACGGGTTACACCACGGACGCCGACGCCCTGGCCTGGCTCGCGGCGCAGACGGAGAACGAGCTTCCGGTGATCATGCTGCGGCACCGTGAGCAGTCCAAGCTGCGTTCCACGGTGGAGGGGCTGATCAAGGCGATCGCTCCCGACGGGCGGATCCACACCACGTTCAACCAGACGGTGGCCGCCACCGGCCGGCTGTCGTCCACGGACCCGAATCTGCAGAACATCCCGGTGCGTACGGACGAGGGCCGTGCCATCCGGCGGGGCTTCGTGGTCGGTGGGGGCTTCGAGACCCTGATGACCGCGGACTACAGTCAGATCGAGCTGCGGGTGATGGCCCACCTCTCCGAGGACGAGGGCCTGATCGAGGCGTTCGCGTCGGGTGAGGATCTGCACACCACGGTCGCTTCCCAGGTCTTCGGCGTGGCCAAGGCCGACGTCGACCCGGAGATGCGCCGGAAGATCAAGGCGATGTCGTACGGCCTGGCGTACGGCCTGTCGGCGTTCGGCCTGTCGCAGCAGCTCAACATCGCCCCGGACGAGGCGCGCCGGCTGATGGACACCTTCTTCGAGCGGTTCGGAGGGGTGCGTGACTATCTGCAGCGGGTGGTCGAGGAGGCGCGGGCGACGGGCTACACCGAGACGATGCTCGGCCGCCGCCGCTATCTGCCGGACCTCAACAGCGACAACCGCCAGCGCCGTGAGATGGCGGAGCGGATGGCGCTGAACGCGCCGATCCAGGGCACGGCCGCCGACATCGTGAAGATCGCGATGCTCCGGGTGGGGCAGGCCCTGGAGGCCGGGGAGCTCACGTCCCGGATGCTGCTCCAGGTGCACGACGAAATCGTGCTGGAGATCGCCCCGGGCGAGCGCGAGGCGGTGGAGGAGCTGGTGCGCCGCGAGATGGCCGGGGCGGTGGAACTGCGCGCGCCGCTGGACGTGTCGGTCGGTGTGGGCGGGGACTGGGAGTCGGCGGCGCACTAGCCCTTGCCGGGCGGGTCTTGGTGGTCGGCTGCGGGCGGTTTCGTCCGCACCACCGCTGCGCGGCGGTGTCCTCAAGCGCCGGACGGGCTGGATGTGGCTGATATGGGGTCGTATCCAGCCCGTGTCGGGCGACGGTCGACTTTTCCGGCGTTGCCTGACAGCTCCAACTCCCTTGGTTTATGCGGCCCGTGTTGCTACCGTGCCCCACTCCTGACGGTCCATCAGCTATCTTGGGAGGCGGACGTATGCGCGCACTGGCCGCCGTGGCCATCGGAGTGGCCGCCGCCCTCGCCCTCGTCTTCACGGTGACCGCGATCGGGCCGCCGGGCGGGCGGACGTCGCCGAAGCCGCTCCTCACCACCGTCCCCGCACGCCCCTGAGCGCGGGCCCGCCGTGCGCCGCCGAGCCGGCCTCGTCCTCCTCGCCCTCGCGGTCTTCTTCGCCACTCTGTCGCCGCTGCTGCGCTGGTATGCCTTCCCGCGGCTGGCCAAGGTCCCCGCGGGCCGCTACCAGACCGTCGTCCTGGAGGCGAAGGACGCGACCCTCATCGACTACAGCACCCTGGAGCCGAAGAAGGTCTCCCGGATCACCATGACCGAGACCCTCAAGGGCGATGTGGAGCAGGCCCGCAAGGTCAAGGACGAGACCGGCCGGGACGTCGTCGTCTGGGACACCCTCACCTATGTCGCCGGGCCGGACGGCGCGATGGTCTCGAAGATCCCCGAGCGCTACGTCTTCGACGCGCACAGCCAGGAGCCCGTCCACGCGGGCGGCGAGAGCGTCGACGGCACACCGGTGCGCCGCGACGGCATCGAGTTCAAGTGGCCCTTCCTCGTGCGGAAGCGCGACTACCAGTACTTCGACATGCAGACCCGCACCTCCGCGCCCATCCACTACGGGGGGACCCGGCGCTTCCACGGCCTGAGCGTCTACTACTTCGAGCAGACGATCCCCTGGACCCGCGTCCCCGTGCCGCGGGCGCTGCCCCTGGGTCTCACCCCCGACGCCGTCCGGCAGATCGGCCTGGAGCGCTGGTACACCACCAAGCGGATGTTCTGGGTCGACCCCACGACCGGCGCGCCCGTCAACGGCGAGGAGGTCCACCAGGAGGAGATGCGCTGGACCGGGCACCCCGAGAAGAAGCCGATCACCGCTTTCTCCGGGGACGTGAGGATGCGCCCGGACTACGTCGACGCGACGGTCGCCCTCGTCACCTCGCAGCGCCGCCTGGTGCTGCTGCTCACCAGTTGGCTCCCCTGGGGGTTCCTCGGCCTGGGCGGGGCGCTGCTGGGGCTCGCGCTGCTGCTGGAGGCCCGTTCGCGCCCGACGCCGTCCGTCGCGGATACCACGGCGGGAGATCGGCGTGCACTTGTTCCGGAAATGTCACACGATGGGGGGAAACCCAAACAGCTGCCCTCCACGGAGGGCAGCTGAACAGAGGAGGTCCACCGTGAAGGAGAGCTCCGAGGACGCGTCCACCACGTCCCGGCCTGTGCGGCTGTACACCGGCGGTGAGCGGCCGTTCGACCCCGAGGACATGGTCATGGCGTCGGGCCGGGACGTGACGCCCGAGCGGGTGGAGGCCGCGAGGCGGCTGATGGAGGAGAAGGGGGCGGCCGCGGTCGAGCGGTACCTCCCCTGAAGAGATCACAACGGACCAGCGCCGCTCCCGAGGTACGGCGGGAGCGGCGCTTTCCGGTGCGGGAGGCTCCCGGAGCGTCAGCGGCGGGCGTTCGTCCTGCGCGTCGCGACCGCCGTCGCCGGGTCCTCCGGCCAGGGGTGGCGGGGGTAGCGGCCGCGCAGCTCCGCCCGTACGGAGCGGTAGCCGTCCTTCCAGAACGAGGCCAGGTCGGCAGTGACCGCCGCGGGCCGGCCCGCCGGTGACAGCAGGTGCACGAGCACGGGCACCCGGCCGCCCGCCACCCGCGGTGTCTCCTGCCGGCCGAAGAGCTCCTGGAGCTTGACCGCGAGCACCGGCTGCTCGCCGCCGTAGTCCACCCGGATCCGGGACCCGCTCGGCACCTCGATGCGCTCCGGGGCCAGCTCGTCCAGGCGCGCCGCGTCGCCGGACGCCCACGGGAGCAGCCGCTCCAGCGCCTTGCCCGCGTCCAGCCGCTCCAGGTCGGCGCGCCTGCGGGCCCGGTCGAGGTCCCAGCCGAGCCAGTCGTCCGGGTGCTCCAGCAGCGCCTCGTCGGACACGTCAGGCCAGGGCGCGCCCAGCTCGCGGTGGAGGAACGCCAGCCGCTGCCGGAGGCCGGTGGCCTCGGGCGTCCAGCGCAGCAGCCCCAGACCCTCGCGCCGCAGCCCTTCGCGCAGGGCCAGGCGTACGAGCGCGGGGTCCGGGGACGGCAGCGCGCGGCTGGTCAGTTCCACGGCGCCCAGGCGCTCGACGGACCGGGCCACCACGTCCCGCCGCTCCTCGGACCAGCCGACCTCCTCACCCTTGCGGAAGAGCGCTCCCGCGGCCTCCCGGGCGGTGTCCTCGTCGATCAGCGCGCCCAGGGTCACCCGCGCCGACGCGGCCGTCACGGGCCGGTCGGCCACGGCGATCGCCAGCCACTGCCCGCTGCGCAACCGCGACCCCGCGCCCAGCTCGGCGCCCGTACCGGACACCATGAGGTACGCGCCCTCGCCCCGGGCCCGCGCCACCCGCTCGGGGAACGCGAGCGCGGCGACGAGCCCGGCGACGGCGTCGTCGCTCACCGGGCCACCGCTCTCCGGGCCCGGCCCGGCCGGTGATCCGCCCCGTGCCGCCTGCTCCAGGCGGCGGGCCTCCGCGCGCCAGCGGGCCGCGTAGGCGTCGCCGCCGCGCCGGGCGGCGCGCCAGGCGGCCGCGAGGTCGTCGCCGTACTCGCGCGGGGGCTCCTCGCTGAGCAGGGCCACCACCTCGGCCGCCCGGCGCGTGCCCACCTCGCGCGCGCCGTCCAGCAGGGCGCGCGCCAGCCGGGGGTGGAGGCCCAGGCGGGCCATGCGGCGGCCGCGGTCCGTGGGCCTGCCGTCGGCGGTGACCGCTCCGGTGGCGGTCAGCACCTCGCGCGCCGCGGCCATCGCCCCGCCCGGCGGCGGGTCGAGGAGCGCGAGGCTGGACGCGTCGGGATCGCCCCAGCACGCCACCTGGAGGGCGAACGCCGTGAGGTCCGCGACCGTGATCTCCGCCGCCGGGAACCGCGGCAGGCGCGCGTCGTCGGCCTCCGTCCAGCAGCGGTACACCGCGCCCGGCGCCTCGCGGCCGGCCCGTCCCGCGCGCTGCCGGGCGGCGGCCCGGGAGGCCCGTACGGTCGTGAGCGCGCTCAGCCCCCGGGCGTGGTCGACGCGAGGCTCGCGCGCGAGGCCCGCGTCCACCACGACGCGTACGCCCGGGACGGTCAGGCTCGATTCGGCCACGGAGGTCGCCAGGACCACCCGGCGGGTCCCCGAGCCGCCCGCCAGCACCGCGTCCTGCACGTCGGCCGGGGCCCGCCCGTGCACCTGGAGGACCTCGGCGCCCAGCGCCCCGGCACCGCCGAGCCGCCCCGCCACCCGCGCGATCTCGCCGACACCGGGCAGGAAGCACAGCACGTCGCCCTGCCGCTCCCGCAGCGCCCGCCGCACCACGTCCGCTACGTGCTCCAGCAGCGCGGGGTCCACCCGCATCCCGTGCGGCGGCCGTACGGGGCGCTCCGGCGGGGACCACACCACCTCCACCGGGTGCGCGATCCCCTGGGCTTCGACCACGGGGGCGCCGCCCAGCAGCCGGGCCCAGCCCTCGGCGTCGGTGGTCGCGGAGGCCGCGACGAGCCGCAGCTCGGGCCGGAGGGTGTCCCGTACGTCCAGGAGGAACGCGGCGGCCGTGTCGGCGTCCAGGTGCCGCTCGTGGCACTCGTCGAGGATCACGGTGTCGACGCCCGCGAGTTCGGGGTCGCGCTGGAGGCGTTGCAGCAGGACGCCGGTGGTGACGACCTCGACCACGGTCCGCGGCCCGGCCCGCCGCTCGCCGCGCACGGTGAAGCCGATCCGGTCGCCGACGGCCTCGCCCAGCAGCCAGGCCATACGGCGGGCGGCGGCCCGCGCCGCGATCCGCCGGGGCTCGGCGACGACGACGCGCCGCCGCTGGCCCTCACCCAGCAGACCGGCGAGGGCCAGCGGGACGAGAGTCGTCTTGCCCGTGCCGGGGGGTGCGCAGAGGACGGCGACTCCGCGGTCGTCGAGGGCGCGCGTGAGGGTGGGGAGGGCGGTGCGGACGGGGAGTTGGCGGAGGGCGTCGGTGCGGATCACAGGGCCCAGTCTCGCTCAGGTCCGGGGGCGGGATCTTTTCCGGGGCATGAGCCCCGGATCCCCGGCTGCGGTCGGTTGTCGCCTGCGGCGCTTTGTTCCCCTACCCGCCCCTTCCCGGCTGCATCTGATGTGCGGCTCCGCCGCGTGGCGGGGCAAGCCCCCAGGCCCCCTGTCCTCAATCGCCGGACGGGCTGAAATCAGCCCGTCCGGCGATTGAGGACGCGCCCGCAGGTCAGTCCCGCTCGCAGACGAAGATCGCCGTGCCCGGGATCAGATGGCCGCGCAGAGGGGACCAACCGCCCCATTCCTGCGTGTTCCACGCGGGCCATTCAGGCTCCACGAGGTCGACCAGGCGGAAGCCGCCGGCGACCACGTCGCGTACGCGGTCGCCGATCGTGCGGTGGTGTTCGACGTAGACGGCCCGGCCGGTTTCGTCCTGCTCCACATAAGGGGTGCGGTCGAAGTAGGAGGCGGAGACCGAGAGGCCCTCGGGGCCGGGCTCGTCCGGGAAGGCCCAGCGCAGGGGGTGGGTGACGGAGAAGACCCAGCGCCCGCCGGGCCGCAGCACCCTGCGTACCTCGCGCATCACCCGCACCGGGTCGGCGACGAAGGGCACCGCACCGTACGCCGAGCACGCCAGGTCGAAGGAGCCGTCCGCGAAGGGCAGGGCGCCCGCGTCGGCCTCGACCAGCGGCACGCCGCCGCCGATCCGCAGGGCGTGCTGGAGCTGCCGGTGCGAGAGGTCGAGGGCCACCGGCCGCGCGCCCTGGGCCGCCAGCCAGCGCGAGCACTGGGCCGCGCCGGCGCCGATCTCCAGGATGTCGAGGCCCTTGAGCCCGGCGGCCGGCCCCAGCAGGGCCGCGTCGGCCTCGTCGAGCCCTTCCGGCCCCCAGACGAAACGGTCGTCGCCGAGGAAGGCGCCGTGCTCGTTCTGGTACTCGTCGGCGTTGCGGTCCCACCAGCCACGGCTGGCCCGGCTGCTCTCGGTCTCGCCGGTGGCCCGCCGGGTCGCTTCCGGCTCGTACTCATGGATCATTTCGACCGTCGTGCCCTCGGCTGTAGTGGTTCGGCAGGGTTTGTCGTATCTTCTATGCGCCTGCTCGGCGCCTGAGCGTAAAGCTACGGGGTGCGTCAGGTCCCTCGTGGCCTCGCGAAACATAAGTTGTGCCCGATATGGGCATTTCATCCCGGGTGTGCGTCTTCGCGCATTGACCGTGCCCCGCTGCCCCCGTATGCTACAAGTTGCGCTGCGGGCCTGCGCTCCTCAGACATAGCAGGTCGCGCTCGCACTTGTTGTATGTCCCCTCGGTTGTCGAGGCGCTTTCGGTTTTCTTCGAGAGCTTCGGGAGATCTTCGGATCTCCGGAGGTCCTCGGACGGTGCGCCTCCAAGGCTGTCCGGCTTCGGCGGTGCGATACGGGTTCTCGGCGTAGCAGTACCTACGACTCACTGTCCGTACCGGAGCCTTTACCCACATGACGAGCAGCACCGAGACCACCGCCACCACCCCGCAGGTTGCGGTCAACGACATCGGTAACGAGGAAGCCTTCCTCGCCGCGATCGACGAGACGATCAAGTACTTCAACGACGGCGACATCGTCGACGGCGTCATCGTGAAGGTCGACCGGGACGAGGTCCTGCTCGACATCGGTTACAAGACCGAGGGTGTCATCCCCTCCCGCGAGCTCTCGATCAAGCACGACGTCGACCCGAACGAGGTCGTCAAGGTCGGCGACGAGATCGAGGCCCTGGTTCTCCAGAAGGAGGACAAGGAAGGCCGCCTCATCCTGTCCAAGAAGCGCGCTCAGTACGAGCGTGCCTGGGGCACGATCGAGAAGATCAAGGAAGAGGACGGGATCGTCACCGGTACCGTCATCGAGGTCGTCAAGGGTGGTCTCATCCTCGACATCGGCCTCCGTGGCTTCCTGCCGGCCTCCCTCGTCGAGATGCGTCGCGTCCGCGACCTCCAGCCCTACGTGGGCAAGGAGCTCGAGGCCAAGATCATCGAGCTGGACAAGAACCGCAACAACGTGGTCCTGTCCCGCCGTGCCTGGCTGGAGCAGACCCAGAGCGAGGTCCGCCAGACCTTCCTCACCACCCTCCAGAAGGGTCAGGTGCGCTCCGGCGTCGTCTCCTCCATCGTCAACTTCGGTGCCTTCGTGGACCTGGGCGGCGTCGACGGTCTCGTCCACGTCTCCGAGCTGTCCTGGAAGCACATCGACCACCCGTCCGAGGTTGTCGAGGTCGGCCAGGAAGTCACCGTCGAGGTCCTCGACGTCGACATGGACCGCGAGCGCGTCTCCCTGTCCCTCAAGGCGACGCAGGAAGACCCGTGGCAGCAGTTCGCCCGGACCCACCAGATCGGTCAGGTCGTCCCGGGTAAGGTCACCAAGCTCGTTCCGTTCGGTGCGTTCGTCCGCGTCGACGAGGGCATCGAGGGCCTGGTCCACATCTCCGAGCTGGCCGAGCGCCACGTGGAGATCCCGGAGCAGGTCGTCCAGGTCAACGACGAGATCTTCGTCAAGGTCATCGACATCGACCTCGAGCGCCGTCGCATCAGCCTCTCGCTGAAGCAGGCCAACGAGTCCTTCGGTGCCGACCCGTCCGTGGTCGAGTTCGACCCGACCCTGTACGGCATGGCCGCGTCCTACGACGACCAGGGCAACTACATCTACCCCGAGGGCTTCGACCCCGAGGCCAACGACTGGCTCGAGGGCTACGAGAAGCAGCGCGAGGAGTGGGAGCGCCAGTACGCCGAGGCGCAGCAGCGCTTCGAGCAGCACCAGGCGCAGGTCATCAAGTCCCGCGAGGCCGACGAGCAGGCCGCTGCTGAGGGTGCTGCCGCTCCGGCCGCCGCCTCCACCGGTGGCAGCAACGTCTCCGGCGGTTCGTACTCCTCGGAGTCGGCCGACAACTCCGGCGCCCTGGCGTCGGACGAGGCGCTCGCCGCGCTCCGCGAGAAGCTGGCCGGCGGCCAGAGCTGAGGCTCCGACCGACAGCTGACAGCTGACAGCTGACTGAGCAAGGCCCGTTCCCCTCGGGGAGCGGGCCTTCCTCATGCCCTCCCGGCGCCGCGGAGTGTGTCCGCACTGTGTCGGGATCCGGCCGCCGGGAATGGTCCGGGCCTCCACGGGCGTTCCCCCGTACGGAACATGAGGAGGAGCGGTCACTGTGTTGGATCCGCAGGGTTTGTACGAATGGGAGCCCAAGGGGCTCGCCGTAGCCGACCTGGCCTTGGCCCAGGACACGGCCGGCCTGGTCATGCTCTACCACTTCGACGGTTACATCGACGCGGGGGAGACCGGCGAACTGATCGTCGACCGGCTGCTGGACGGCCTGCCGCACCAGGTCGTCGCGCGCTTCGACCACGACCGGCTCGTCGACTACCGCGCCCGCCGCCCCCTGCTCACCTTCCAGCGCGACCGCTGGAGCGCCTACGAGGCGCCGAAGATCGAGCTGCACCTGGTGCAGGACGCCACCGGGGCGCCCTTCCTGCTGCTCGCGGGCCCCGAGCCGGACGTGGAGTGGGAGCGTTTCGCCGCCGCCGTGCGGCAGTTGGTGGAGCGGCTCGGCGTGCGACTGTCCGTCAACTTCCACGGCATCCCCATGGGCGTGCCGCACACCCGGCCGGTCGGCATCACCCCGCACGGCAACCGCACGGACCTGATGCGCGGCCACCGCAGCTATTTCGACCAGGCCCAGGTGCCCGGCAGCGCCGAGTCGCTCGTCGAGTTCCGGCTCGCGGAGGCGGGCCACGACGTCCTCGGTGTCGCGGCGCACGTCCCGCACTACGTCGCCCGCTCGCCGTACCCCGACGCCGCTCTGACCGCCCTTGAGGCGGTCACCGCCGCCACGGGCCTGGTGCTGCCGAACGCCGCGCACGCGCTGCGCACCGAGGCGCTGCGGACGCAGGAGGAGATCGAGCGTCAGATCGGCGAGGGCGACGAGGAACTGGTCGCGCTGGTCCGGGGCCTTGAGCACCAGTACGACGCGGTGGCGGGCTCCGAGACGCGCGGCAATCTCGTCGCCGAGCCCGTCGAGCTGCCGTCGGCGGACGAACTGGGCGCCGAGTTCGAGCGTTTCCTCGCCGACCGGGAGGGCGACGGCGGTCACTGAACCGCCGCCCGCTACCGTTACGCCCATGCTGAAGGTCGGTCTTACGGGTGGAATCGGCGCGGGCAAGAGCGAGGTGTCACGGCTGCTCGCCTCGTACGGGGCGGTGGTCGTGGACTCCGACCGGATCGCGCGTGAGGTGGTCGAGCCGGGCACGCCGGGGCTCGCGGCCGTCGTCGCCGAGTTCGGGCCGGAGGTCCTGACCCCCGAGGGCGCGCTCGACCGCCCCGGGCTGGGCGCGGTCGTCTTCGCCGACCCCGGCAGGCTGGCCGCGCTGAACGCCATCGTCCACCCCCTCGTCCGGGCGCGCTCCGCCGAGCTGGAAGCGGCGGCCGCGCCGGACGCGGTGGTCGTCCACGACGTGCCCCTCCTCGCCGAGAACGGCCTGGCGCCGCTGTACGACCTGGTCGTCGTCATCGACGCCGGCACGGAGACCCGCCTCGACCGCCTCGTACGGCTGCGCGGCATGACCCCGGACGAGGCGCGCTCCCGGATGGCGGCCCAGGCCACGCGCGAACAGCGCCTGGCCGTGGCCGACTTCGTCATCGACAACGACGGCCCGCTGGAAGCGCTCGCTCCGCAGGTGGAGAAGGTCTGGGCGCGGCTGCGGGAGCGGTCCGCGGGGTAGGGCAGACGCCGGGGAGGTGGTCAACTCCCCGATCGGGTGAGGGAGTTCCGGCGGCTGTGGCGTGTGTTGCGTTAGCATGCGGCCGCGTCGAACCGGTCCCGGCTACGGAAGTGAACTCCCCGCATGGTTCTGTCTGTTCCAGCAACACGGTTGCACGGCTTCTCCGGTCTGCTGCGCCGCGCCGCGGACGATGCCGCCGAGGCGCGGGGCTACGTGCGGCGGCACGGGGCCATCGGTTCGACGGAACAGGGCCTGCTGACCAGGGTCATCGACCTGCACGGTGATCTGACGGAGACGGTGACGGCCGCCATGGGGCGGCTGGAGCGCGTGCTGCGGGCCTCGGCGGACGAGGTCGAGCGGGCGGCCGGCGACTACCGTGCGTCGGACCTGCGGGAGGCGTCGAGGATGGACGCGGCCCGCCGGAAGGTGCGGCCGTGACGGGCGGCACGGACATCCAAGATGCGGTCCGGCCCACCGACTGCCTCACACCCCCTCGCGCGCCGGAGGACTTCACCTCCCCGATCGATACGCTCAATACCGCCGGGGATCTGGTCAGCCCGTCGTTCTGGATGTCCAAGGTGCTGGATTTCGCCCTCGCCTTCGACCCTCTGGAAGAGGGCAGGAAATACTTCGCCGGGGACTGGGAGGCGTACGCGCGGAGCGCCGAGGCATGGGCGAATCTCGCCGGATTCTGCGAAGGGCTCGCCACCAACATCGAATCCGGGAAGCGGTCGCTGGGCGAGGAGTGGCAGGGGGAGGCGGCGACCGCCGCCGACGCCTATTTCGCCTCCCTCTGCGGCAGACTGCGCGACATCAAGGGCTCGCTGGAGACCATGCAGGGGGAATACCTCGTGGCGGCCCACGGGGTCTCGATGACGGGTGAGGCCGTCGGGCAGCTCATGGGCCTGATCGGGGACGCCGCGGCGACGGCCGCGATCGCCTGGACGGCGGGCGGCCTGACGGCCTGGACGGGCTGGGGCGCGGGCGTCGGCTACGGCCTGGCGGCCACGGAGGTCCTGCGGATCTGCGACCTGTGGGGCGAGGTGACCAAGACGGTCAACATGCTCCAGCTGAGAATCGACGCGGTGTACGGACAACTCGCCGATATCGGCGGTGAACTGGCGGTCGTGCTCGACGACTTTCCGCAGCCGCCCTCCCTGCCGTACACCCGGGGCGGGGAGAGCGGCCATGGGTGAACAGGAGGTCGGGCACGAGGAATTCCTCGCACCGGGCCGCGACCGGGCCCAGGCGCGCGCGGTCCGGCGAGGACTTCAGGAAATGGCGGAAGGCGGTGCCGGGGAAGTCCTTCAGGAAATGGCCCGCGATATTCTCTCCGGGCGCATCGGACTGCGGGAAGCCCTGCGCGTCGGCCCGTACGCCACCGCACTCACCGAACGGGTGCGGGCCGCCCACGCGGAATGGGAGAAGATGCCGGCCGCCGACCGTGAGCGGCACGTGGCCGAAGCCCGCCGCTTCCTCGCGGCGGAGGGCGACGGCGGCGAGGCCGGTCCCCGCACTCTCTGACCCGGGTCCCGGCCCGCCCTGCGGCCGGGCCCCGGCACCCGTGCGCCCGGCGCTCTCACGTCAGCCCGTCCGGCCTCCGGGGGGGGGGTGGGCATGGCGGCCGGTCGGAGCAGGTCCGCCGAGCCCGCCACTTCGGCCAGCGCCTTCGCGAGGGCGACCAGCACCTCCCGCACCCGTGCCACCTCCTCCCGCAGCGCCGCCGCGTGCTCCCAGCTCCGCTCGTAGGAGACCGGGTCCACGTCCGCCGGGCGCAGCGACTCGTACGCGGCGAGGCGGGGGTGCCAGTTCGCCAGCATCGGGCGCAGCGCCTGGTTGAGGACGGTCACGGCCAGTGCCCCGAAGGTGATCTGGCCGGGGCCGCGCCGTGGGGCGACGTCGGGGCCGTAGCGGCGCAGGATGTCGCGGGTGGTGCCGAAGAGGCTGTAGAAGGAGGACAGCGCCTCCCTCAGGAAGCCTTCGTCCGGGCCGAGTTCCACGGTCGAGATCCGGGTGGCCAGTTCGGCGTAGAGCTCCCAGGCGGCTTTCCGTTCGGCCTCGACCGGTTCCCAGACCCCGGTGATGTCCCCCAGCAGCGGGATCGCCATCCGGACCGTGATCTGCTTCGGCCTGGCCCGGCCGGCGGCGTTGCGCATCCGTCGCATGATCTTCCTCCCCGAGCCTCCACAGTAGGCTAGGGGCCGCCGGAAGGCAGGGGATCGGCCCGAACACCGTCGGTATCCGGCGTGGAAGAGCCGGCGAGGACGGCGCGCGGGCGGGGAGAAGGAGACGTGAGCGTGGCGGAATCGAGCCCCCGGACCTGGGACGTGTTCCTCAGCTACAGCCGCGGCGACGCCCACCGCGTCGCACCGCTGCGCGAGCGGCTGCTCGCCTCCGGCCTCGACGTCTTCGTCGACGAGGTCGCCGTCGCCGGGTTCGCGGGCATCAGCGACGCGATCCGGGACGGCCTGTCCCGCTCGAAGGCGCTGCTGGCCTGCTATTCGGCCGCCTATCCCGAGTGGCAGGCGTGCCAGTGGGAGCTGACGGCCGCCTATCTCGCGGGGCTGCGCGAGGGCGACCCGCGGCGCCGCGTCATGGTCGTCAACCCCGAGCCGGCCGCGGACCACATCCACCCCGTCGAGCTGCGGGACGCCAAGCACTGGGCGCTCCCGGCCGGGCCGGTGGCGCTGGACGCGCTCGTCGCGGACGTACGCGCCCACGTCTCCGCGCTCGCCACGCCCATCGGCGCCACCGAGACCGCGCCCGCCCCGTACTGGCTGCCGGGCCCGGCGCCCTCGCCCGCCCCCGCCTTCACCGGCCGGCTGCCGTGGCTGTGGCAGGTGCACAGCTCCCTGCACCGGCACGCCGCGCCGCTCACCACCGGCCACACCACCGCCCGCCCGGTGCAGATCCGGGGCGCGGCGGGCCTCGGGAAGACGCTGCTCGCCCAGGAGTACGCGACGTGGTTCGCCGCCGCCTACCCCGGTGGCATCCACTGGCTCGCCCGCGACACGGGCGGCGCGCCCGCCCTTTACGACAAGGGACTTCGCGCGCTGGCGGCCGCCCATGGGCTGTCGGGCGAGGGCGTGGCGGAGGAGATCGTCGCCCGGCTGCACGACCACTTCGCGTATGCCGGCGAACCGTTCCTCTGGATCGTCGACGACCTCCCCGGCGGGCTCACCACCCAGCAGGTGGGCCGGCTGTGCGCGCCGCATCCGCTGGGGCGCACGCTGCTCACCACCCGCAGCCGGATGTACGACGCGCTGGCCACCGCGGTCGAGCCGGGGCCGCTGGGGGACGACGCGGCGTACGCGCTGCTCACGCATGACGTCGAGCCCTCCGGCCCCGACGAGGAGGCGGCGGCACGCGCGCTGTGCGCCGCCGTCGTCGGGCACCCCCTCGCCCTGGACCTCCTGGCGTCGGGTGCCGCCGACGGCTACACCGCTCTCCACGACCGCTTCCACACCCCCGGCCGTTCCCTCCTCGACGTCCTCGCGCGGCGCCGGGCGCTGCCCACGGGCTACCCGGCCGAGGTGACGGCGGCCCTGGTGCGCGACGTGCCCGCGGCCGGGCCGTCCGCGATGGATGTGCTCCGCCTGGCCGCCGCCTTCTCCCCGACGCCGCTGACCAGGGACGACGCGGTGCGGGCCCTGTCGTCGGCGGTGGCCGTCCCGGACATCGCGACGGCCCGCCGCCTCGACGCGGGCATCGCCGAGCTCCACGGCCGCAGCCTCCTGGCCCCGGCGGGCAGCGGGGCCTGGTCGGTGCACCCGCTGATCCTGCACGCCTGGCTGCGGCACGACCCCGAACCGGCCCGCGCCGAGCAACTGCGCCACGCCGTGCTTCAGACGCTGCGCACCCCGTACGGCACTACCCTGGGGCGCATCGGAGGCCGTCCCGGCACGACCGGCACGAGCACGAGGGAGCCGCAGATGAGGCCGTACATGCCCGCGCAGCGGGACGCAGCGCCCAGCGAGCTGGAGCGCATGGCCGCCTTCGACCTCCAGGTCGAACTCGCCACCCGCATCGGCGTCCAGGAGCTCGCTCCCGGCTCGGGCAGCCTGCGCGAGGCGCTCGGTTCGCTGTACGCGATGTTCACGTTCACCCGGAACACGCTGCGGCAGTACAGCATCGGCCTCGCCGCCGACCAGCCCGCCGCGAAGGGCGTGCGCACCGTGCACGGCATCGCCTACGACCTTCTCAACCGCATCCTCCGTCCTTTCACCAGTGAGTGGCACCCGCGGCTCGCGGCGCACGAGGCGCTGCGGCCGGAGGGTGCGAGCCCGGTCGCGCACGAGCAGTCCTGGGCGGACGCGCCCGCCCTGCGCACGGCGTTGGCGGAGCTGCGGGCCCCGCTGCTGAGCGTCGTCGCCGAGCTCGCCGAGATCTCCGGCGCGGACTTCGGCCTCCCGGCGGCGAGCTGACCTCCGGTCGAGCTGACCTCCGGTCGGGCCCGGCTCAGCGGGGGCCGCCGGTGCGCCGGTCTCCTCGCACCGGTTCGTACGGCGGGATGTCCCGCCCCGGCTGGAAGTGCGGCCCTTGCCGGATGTGCCGGATGACCAGGCCCAGGTCGACCGCGGTCACCACGGCCAGCACCGCGCAGGCCACCGCCCACCCCGGGTGCCCGGCCAGCGCGAAGAGCACGGTCCCGGCGACGGCCCAGGCGAGCCCCCAGGCGGCGAGCCCGCACCGCAGGCGCAGCGGGCTGCGGGCGTTCATGGGTTCGTTGCCGGTACGCATCGCACACCATCTCCCACTACCAGCATCCACCCGGCCGGGGGAGGGCGGGCTCCGTCAGACCAGGCGCCTGATCTCGCCGCGGACGCGGTAGAAGCCGCCGGAGGCGGGGGAGAGGGCGTCCACGACGTAGCGCGCGCCGGGCTCGCGTATGTGGCGGGGGAACTGGACGTTCCAGGTGGAGTCGTGGTCGGGGGAGACCGCGTGGACGCGGACCCGGCCGGACTCCAGGACGCACTCGACGACGATGCCCGTGCCGGCGGCGGTGGTGGTCGCGGTGACCGTGGTCGCGGGGGTGTAGGTGGGCACGGCGGCCGCCGACTTGATGTCCAGGGGGACCGGGACGGTGCCGGAGCGGGCGGCGGCGATGGCGGCTTCCCCGGCGTCGACGCAGACCAGGGAGCCGTCGGTGGTGACCATGTAGAGCCGCTCGTCGAGGTACTGCATGGACAGGGCGGATCCGCCGCCCGTGCCGAGCTTCCACAGGCGGGTGCCGTCGGCGGCGAAGCAGTAGACGGACGAGGCGGAGTCGCCGGCGAAGACGTAGCGGCCGCCGGGCGCGGTGGCGCAGGAGTAGACCGCGGAGTCGCACGCGTAGGTGGCCTCGACGGTGCCGGTGGCCTTCGCCAGGCGCTGGACGACCCACCGGCCGGTGCCGGCGTAGACGGAGTGGTCCTCCTGCCAGCCGAACAGCACGGCGCCGGTGGTGCGGGTGTGCCACAGCTCGCCGCTGCCGTCGGCGGCGTAGGCGGTGACGCCGTCGGTGTGGCCGTGATAGACGGCGTGTTCGTCGCGGCGCACCATCCAGGCGTTGGAGCCGGTGCTCCTGCGTGACCACTGGTGTTCGTCCTCGTGGTCGATGACGGTCAGCCCGCCGTTGCGGTCGCTCACATCGAGGATGCCTTCGCGGATGTCCAGCCAGAAGATGTCGACGTCCGACGCGATCTCGTAGGCGGCGAACGGGAGCTTGGAGGAGAGGTCGTAGACGGCGCCGTCGTCGCAGCCGGCGTAGATCCAGAAGTCGTCCGCCACCAGGCACTTGACGCCGTCGGGCAGCCGGTAGCGGGCGAGGACCTCGCCGTCGTGGCCGAGGGCGTGGACGTCGCCGGACTGATTGCCGACCCAGCAGCGGTCCTCGGCGATGTGGATGCCGAAGGCGGAGGAGCCCGTGCGGAACCGCCAGAGCACCGGGGCGACCGCGCGGGCCGTGGAGGGCGCGGACGTGACCTGACGATGTGTCACCGGGCGGGCGGTGCGCTGCCCTTGGATCGCGGGCGCGTACCCCTTGCGGACCTTCTCCCCTATCTTTCTCGCCGCGGCGGCCTGTGCCTTCGCCTCGGTCGGGAAGGTGGAGCTCTGCGCCTGCCCCGCGCTGCCGATCCGGCCGTAGCGCACCGCGACGGCCGTGCCGTCCACGGTCACCTCGTAGAACTTGTGCGCCCCGCCGCCCTCTTGCGAAAGCTCCAGATACGTCGTGGTCCCGGACATGGCGTGCCCCCCTCTCCGGCCGGCCGCGGTGGCCGGTCCGACTGAGAGGAACGCTAGGGGCCGCCACTGACAATCGATCTTCGATCGGCGGCGGCGGAAACGGGCGGAAGCCGCGTAACCCCTAGAAAAGGGGCTCGGGGAGCACTCCTTCGAGTGACAGCAGGGCCCTCTTGATCTCCAGGCCGCCGCCGAAGCCGCCCAGCCCGCCGCCGCTCTCGACGACGCGATGGCAGGGCACCACGACCGGCAGCGGATTGCTCCCCATCGCCACGCCCACGGCCCGCGCGGCCCCGGCCTCGCCGACGCGGTCGGCGAGGTCCTGATAGCTGACGACCGTGCCGTACGGGACCCCGGCGGCCGGCTCGCGCAGCACCCGCCGGTTGAAGCCCGAGGTCAGCGACCAGTCCAGCGGGAGGGAGAACGTCTCGCGGCGGCCGGCGAAATACGCCTCGAGCTCGGCCGCCGCCTTGGCCAGGAGGGTGTGCGCGGCGGAGGGCGGGGCCGCGGGCCCGGTGCCGAGGCGGCGCGTGAGCTGGTCCACGGCCTCGGCCGCCCGCTGCGCGTCGGCACGGAAGACGACCTCCAGCAGCCCTTCCGGGGTCGCGGCGAGCCCCAGGGCCCCGATGGGGACCTCCACCGTCGTCCAGGCCCATGCGCGCGCCCCGGGCTGCGGGCCCGTCCGTTCCACGTCCGTCACGCGGGTCAGCCTAGGCCGTTACCGTCGCGCGGGCCACAGGCGTTTCCCGTCGTCGGCGCGCGATGCCCCGAGGCCGGGACCGGCGCTCTCGCGCGCGGCAAGTACCGCCCGCCGGAAGGGAGTCGGGGCGTGGGGATCGGGTCGGAAGAAGTCGAAGGTCGACGCCAGGAAGGAGAACCGCGAGCCCGGCGCCGTCGGGTCACCCTCCTCGGCCGGCGCCGTCGGGTGCCGCCTCCACGACCTGCGGGGCATCGCCGATCACCGCGTCCACCCCCATGCGGGCCAGCACGTCGTCCCTCGTGCGCCGGACGTCGTTCTCCACCCAGCGGACGCCCAGGTCGGCGGCCGTGTCGATCGAGGCGAGGGTGTTCTCCGGGGCCCGGGCCGGGACGCCCCGGTGGCCGATGGTGACGGGCGCCCGTGCGGCGGCCCGCGCCGGAGGCACCCCGAACAGGAGCGCCGCCGGACACAGCAGGGCACCGGCCGCGGCGGGGAAGGGGAAGTGGCGCGTACGGGCTCCTCGCCCAGGGGCACGGAGGCCCGGCGTCCGGCGCCCGGCCGTTGTCAGTGGGGGGTCGTACGGTGGACCCATGCGGCCCGTATCGAAGATCGAACGCAAGGTGGCGCCTTTCGAGGTCGTCAGCCCCTTCCAGCCCAGCGGCGACCAGCCCACGGCCATCGCCGACCTGGAGCGACGCATCCGCGCGGGCGAGAAGGACGTCGTGCTGCTCGGCGCGACCGGCACCGGAAAGTCGGCGACCACCGCGTGGATGATCGAGAAGCTCCAGCGGCCGACCCTGGTGATGGCACCCAACAAGACCCTCGCGGCCCAGCTCGCGAACGAGTTCCGGGAGCTTCTGCCGAACAACGCGGTCGAATACTTCGTCTCCTATTACGACTACTACCAGCCCGAGGCGTACGTACCGCAGTCGGACACCTACATCGAGAAGGACTCCTCCATCAACGAGGAGGTCGAGCGGCTGCGCCACTCGGCGACGAATTCGCTGCTCACCCGGCGTGACGTCATCGTGGTCGCCTCGGTGTCGTGCATCTACGGCCTCGGTACGCCGCAGGAGTACGTCGACCGGATGGTCCCGCTCCGGATCGGCCAGGAGATCGACCGCGACGAGCTGCTGCGCCGCTTCGTGGAGATCCAGTACACCCGTAACGACCTGGCCTTCACCCGGGGCACCTTCCGGGTGCGCGGTGACACCATCGAGATCTTCCCGGTCTACGAGGAGCTCGCCGTCCGCATCGAGATGTTCGGCGACGAGATCGAGGCCCTCTCCACGCTCCACCCGCTCACCGGCGAGGTCATCTCCGACGACCAGGAGCTGTACGTCTTCCCCGCCAGCCACTACATCGCCGGCGCCGAGCGCATGGAGAAGGCCGTCGCGGGGATCGAGAGGGAGCTGGAGGAGACCCTCGCCCGCATGGAGAAGCAGGGCAAGCTGCTGGAGGCGCAGCGGCTGCGCATGCGCACCACGTACGACATCGAGATGATGCGGCAGATCGGCTCCTGCTCCGGCATCGAGAACTACTCGCTGCACATGGACGACCGCGAGCCCGGCTCCCCGCCCAACACCCTGCTCGACTACTTCCCCGAGGACTTCCTCCTCGTCATCGACGAGTCGCACGTCACCGTCCCGCAGATCGGCGCGATGTACGAGGGCGACGCCTCCCGCAAGCGCACCCTGGTCGAGCACGGCTTCCGGCTGCCGTCGGCGATGGACAACAGGCCGCTGAAGTGGGAGGAGTTCGTCGAGCGCATCGGGCAGACCGTCTATCTCTCGGCGACGCCCGGGAAGTACGAGCTGTCGCGCTCCGACGGCTTCGTGGAGCAGATCATCCGTCCCACCGGCCTCGTCGACCCCGAGGTCGTCGTCAAGCCGACCGAGGGCCAGATCGACGACCTGGTGCACGAGATCCGGCAGCGCACGGAGCGGGACGAGCGCGTCCTGGTCACCACCCTCACCAAGAAGATGGCCGAGGACCTCACGGACTACTTCCTGGAGCTGGGCATCCAGGTGCGCTATCTGCACAGCGACGTCGACACGCTGCGCCGCGTGGAGCTGCTGCGCGAGCTGCGCGCCGGTGAGTACGACGTGCTGGTCGGCATCAACCTGCTGCGTGAGGGCCTCGACCTCCCCGAGGTGTCGCTCGTGGCCATCCTCGACGCCGACAAGGAGGGCTTCCTGCGGTCGGGCACGTCCCTGATCCAGACCATCGGCCGTGCCGCGCGCAACGTCTCCGGGCAGGTCCATATGTACGCGGACAAGGTCACTCCCGCGATGGAGAAGGCCATCGAGGAGACCAACCGCCGCCGCGAGAAGCAGATCGCGTACAACAAGGAGCGGGGCATCGACCCGCAGCCGCTGCGGAAGAAGATCGGTGACATCGTGGCCTCCCTCGCCCGGGAGGAGATCGACACCCAGGAGCTGCTGGGCACGGGCTACCGCAAGGACGAGAAGGGCAAGGCCCCGGTCCCGACGGCGCCCGCGGGCAAGGCCGGTGCCAAGGCGAAGGGCAAGGCCAAGGTGGTGGCGACGGACCGTCCGGCCGCCGAACTCGCCCAGCTCATCGAGGACATGACCGACCGTATGCGCGCCGCCGCCGCAGAGCTCCAGTTCGAGGTGGCCGCGCGGCTGCGTGACGAGGTGGGCGAGCTGAAGAAGGAGCTGCGGCAGATGAAGGAGGCGGGCCTCGCCTGACGGCGACCGGGGGCGCGGTCGCGGGATGTCGCAAGACCGCCACAAAAGGGCGCCCGAGCGGTGAGGGCGCCCGCGCCTCTGCGTAGGGTCGGTCGCGTGGCCGTGCGAACGCGCGGCCGGGGAGAGACACGAGAAGGGACTGCGCGTGACGGTCAACTTGTCCAAGGGTCAGGGCATCAGCCTGCAGAAGGCCGACGGGGGCACCCTGACCGCGGTACGGATGGGGCTGGGCTGGCAGTCCGCACCCCGCCGCGGACTGTTCGGGTCGCGCACCAAGGAGATCGACCTCGACGCGTCGGCGGTGCTCTTCGCCGGTGGCCAGCCGGTGGACGTGGTCTTCTTCCGCCACCTGGTCAGTGACGACGGCTCGGTCCGGCACACCGGTGACAACCTGGTCGGCGGCGCGGGCAAGGGCGGCGACGACGAGGCGATCCTCGTCGACCTCCAGCGCGTTCCCGTGCACATCGACCAGATCGTCTTCACGGTGAACTCCTTCACCGGCCAGACCTTCGCCGAGGTGCAGAACGCGTTCTGCCGCCTGGTCGACGAGACCACCGGCCAGGAGCTGGCCCGCTACACCCTCGACGGCGGCGGCCCGTACACCGCGCAGATCATGGCCAAGGTGCACCGCTCGGGTGCCGGCTGGCAGATGACCGCGATCGGTACGCCGTCCAACGGCCGGACCTTCCAGGACCTCATGCCGGCGATCCTGCCGAGCCTGTAGGGCGCGCGGCGGAAGCGGGACGACCGGGCCCGGCGGAGCGAGTCTCCGCCGGGCCCGCGGGCGCACAGGGCGCCCGGCACGGCGAGTACGACACGTGCGGCGGGGGACGACGCCGCGCTGGCACGGATCACGAGGGGGCGCGGGCATGACGGCCGAGTTGGTGCGGGGACAGAACCACCCGCTGGCGGAGACCCGACTGGAGGTCCGCGTCTCGGCGGCCGAGGCGGTCGTTGCGGGCGCCACGCTCGCTGACGCCGACGGCAGGGTGGCGGGCGCGCACGGCGTCGCGCACCCGGCTTCGCACCGGCTGCCCGGCCTGGAGGTGTCCCGGCAGGCCGCGGCCGAGCACCGGCTGGCCGTCGACCTGGACGCGCTCCCGGAGTCCGTCCACCGCGTCAGCGTCCTGCTGGCCCTCCCGGCCGGCCAGGGCGGCCCGGCCTGCTTCGGCGCGATGCCCGCGCCGTTCGTCGCCGTCACCGCCCTCGACGGGACCGAGGTCGCGAGCTACACGGTCACCGGCCTGGACTCCGAGTCGGCGGTCGTCGCCCTGGAGCTGTACCGCAGGCAGGGCGGCTGGAAGGTGCGCGCCGTCGGCCAGGGGTACGCGGGCGGGCTCGTCGCGATGCTGCACGACCAGGGCCTCGACGACGCCACCGGCATGGCGGCCGCCATCGAGTCGGCGGTGGCCCAGGGCCCGGCCCGGTCGGTCGCGCCCCCGCCCGCACCGGCCACGGCCGCCGCTTCCGGTGCCGCCGCCGATGCTCCGTCCGCGTCGCCGGGCGGCTGCGTGAGCTACGAACACCCCCGCCGACGGGCCTCCGCGCCCGCCGTCGCCCCGGAGCCCGCAGCGGGCGCGCCCGGCCCCGCGGAGCCCGCCTCCGGGCCGGACCGGCCCGCGCCGCCGGTCGCGGGGGACGCCAACGGCTGTGGGTCGACAGCGGGCGGCCCTCCGGCCCGGAGGCGGCCCTGCTGGACGCGGCCGAGCTGCGCGGGCGGGCGATGGACACCGCGGTCGCCCACGCCGCCCGGCTGCTGGCCGTCCACCCGGTCGGCGACTTCACGGTGCAGGTCATCGACCCGGCCGGGGCCGCGGGGGCGTCGCTCGCGCCGCTGCTGGGTTCCGGTGCGCTGCGCGAGCCGCCCGCGGCCGGTGCGCAGGGCGTGTCCGCGGTGCTGGACCGGCTGACGCGGCGGGTCGACCTGGTGCAGATGGCGATCCGCAGCGGGGCGGCGGACTCGCTGCCGCCGGACCTCGACACCGCCGAGCAGCTGCTCATCGTCAACGACTTCCCGCACGGCTTCGACGACCGGGGTGTGACGCAGCTGCGCTATCTCGCGGACGAGGGGCCGTCCGTGGGGGTGCACCTGATGATGGTCGCCGACCGCGCCGACCGCGCCGACGCGCGGGGGTACGGGCCGGTGCTGGACCCGCTCTGGCGGGCCCTGCTGAGGATCACCCCGGTCGCCGACGACCACCTCGCCGACCCCTGGGTCGGGCACGCCTGGACGTACGAGCCGTCCGTGGTCCCGCAGGGGAGCGACGTGCTGCGGCAGGTGCTCTGGCACGTGGGGCAAGCACGCCAGGCATACGGCATCTGACCAGGGCTTTTGGTTTTTCTTTTACCTTTACTTGGGTCTTCCTGTACTGTTTTTGTACGGAGGCGCCCGTGGTGTACCCCGGTGCTCCTCCGGCAGCGACGACGCTGACCAGTTGCCGTACGACGTGCCGGAGGAACAGTGGACGTCTCCCTGACCCTGTGGGTGCTGACCATTCTCGGTCTGTGCGCCCTCGTCGCCGCCGATTTCTTCATCGGCGGCCGCAAACCGCATGACGTGTCCCTCAAGGAAGCGGGCATCTGGACGGTCGTCTGGATGGCCCTGGCTGGCCTCTTCGGGCTGGGGCTGCTGCTCTTCGGCGGCGGCGAGCCCGCGGGCGAGTTCTTCGCGGGCTTCATCACCGAGAAGTCCCTGAGCGTCGACAACCTCTTCGTCTTCGTGCTGATCATGGCGAAGTTCGCGGTGCCGTCGATCTACCAGCAGCGCGTCCTCATGGTCGGCGTGCTGATCGCCCTCGTCCTGCGCGCCGTCTTCATCGGCGCCGGCGCGGCGATCATCGCCAACTTCTCCTGGGTCTTCTACATCTTCGGCGCCTTCCTCATCTGGACCGCGTGGAAGCTCATCCAGGAGGCGCGGGCCGACGAGGAGGAGGAAGAGTTCGAGGAGAACCGCTTCCTCAAGCTGGTCGAGAAGCGCTTCCCCTCGACCGACCGCTACCACGGCACCAAGCTGTTCGTCGTCGAGAACGGCAAGCGCCTGATGACGCCGATGCTGATCGTCATGCTGGCGATCGGCACCACCGACGTCCTCTTCGCGCTGGACTCCATCCCGGCGATCTTCGGCCTGACCCAGGACCCGTACATCGTCTTCACGGCCAACGCCTTCGCCCTCATGGGCCTCAGGCAGCTGTACTTCCTGATCGGCGGGCTGCTGAAGAAGCTGGTCCACCTCTCGTACGGCCTGTCGGTGATCCTCGGCTTCATCGGCGTCAAGCTCGTCCTGCACGCGCTGCACGAGAACGGCGTGGGGGTGCCCGAGATCGGCATCCCGGTCTCGCTCGGCGTCATCTGCGCGGTGCTGGTCGTCACCACGATCACCAGTCTGCGTGCCTCGAAGAAGCAGGCGGCCGCCGAAGCGGTGGCCGAGAGCGCCGAGGTCTGAGCCCCGGGCCGCCCGTCACCTCAGGCGGGCGCGCCCTCGGCGGCCGGGCTCCCGGCGGTCACCGGGCGGGTCTCCGGGAGCAGCGCGAAGCAGCCCAGGCTGAGCAGCGCGAGGGCGGTCAGATAGGCCGCGACGCCCCACGGCGGGCCGTCGCCCCGCGCCACCGCGGTCGCGACCAGCGGGGTGACGGCGCCGCCCAGCACCCCGGCGAGGTTGTAGCCCACGGCCGCGCCCGTGCAGCGCACCCGGGGCTCGTACAGCTCGGGGAGGTAGGCCGCGATGACGGCGAACATCGTCGTGAACGCCAGCGTCGCGACCAGGAAGCCGAGCACCATCCACACCGGCCGGCCGGTGTACAGCAGGGCGGTCAGCGGGACCATCCAGAGCGCCACGGCGGCGCAGCCCGCCAGGCACAGCGGGCGGCGGCCGTAGCGGTCGCCGAGGAAGGCGAACACCGGGGTGACCACGGCCGACACCGAGACCGCCGCCATGATGCAGCCGAGCATGACCGTACGGTCGACGCCGAGCCGTTCGGTCGCGTAGGCGAGGGACCACGTGGTGATCGCGTAGTAGAGGGCGTACGCGACGGTCAGGCCCCCGGCGGTGAGCAGGACGAGCCGCCAGTGGCCGCGTAGGACCTCGGCGAAGGGCGCCTCGGCCTGGGCGCCGCGGTCGGCCAGTTCGCGGAACTGCGGGGTCTCGGACAGCCGGGCGCGCAGCAGTAGTCCGCCCACCGCGAGGAGGCCGGCGAACCAGAACGGGACCCGCCAGCCCCAGGAGCGGAACTGCGCGTCGGTGAGCGTGGCCGAGAGGGTGAGCGTGATCCCGTTGGCGATCAGGAAGCCCACGGGCGGGCCGATCTGGGGCACGCTCGACCACAGCGCGCGGCGGCCCGCCGGGGCGTGTTCGGCGGTCAGCAGTACGGCGCCGCCCCACTCCCCGCCGACCCCGAAACCCTGCGCGAACCGCAGGACGACCAGCAGGGCCGGGGCCGCGACCCCGATCGTGCCGTAGGTGGGCACCAGGCCGACGGCGACGGTCGCGATCCCCGTCAGCAGCAGCGACATGATCAGGACCGGGCGGCGGCCGCGCCGGTCGCCGATGTGGCCGAAGAACACCGACCCGAGCGGTCGCGCGACGAACCCCGCCCCGAACGTGCCGAAGGCCGCGAGCGTGCCGACCACCGGTGAGACCGTCGGGAAGTACAGCGGGCCGAGCACGAGGGCCGCCGCGGTGCCGTAGACGAAGAAGTCGTAGAACTCGATGGCGGTGCCCACCAGGGACGCGGCCGCCAGGCGGAGCATGGCCGGTGGGCGTTCGTCGGAAGACCGGTCGGATCGCATGCAGTGCCCAACTTCCGCCGGGGCGCGAGGCAACGGGGCGTGCGGGGGTACGGCCGGGGGCGCGCGGAGATGCCGGCGTCGCGGGTGCCTGGCGACGCCGCGCGACCCGCCCGGTGTAAAGGTAAGGACCGTCGGCCATGGCCGACGGTCCTTACCTTTCCCGCTGTACGGGTCCGGGGTCACCAGCCGCGGGCGCGCCACTCCCCGAGGTGGGGGCGCTCGGCGCCGAGGGTGGTGTCGGCGCCGTGGCCGGGATAGACCCAGGTCTCGTCCGGGAGTCGCCCGAAGAGCTTGGTCTCGACGTCGTCCAGGAGGCTCGCGAACGCCTTCGGGTCACCGTGGGTGTTGCCGACGCCGCCCGGGAAGAGGCAGTCGCCGGTGAACAGGTGTGGGTGACCGTGCGGGTCGTCGTAGACCAGGGCGATGCTGCCCGGTGTGTGGCCGGTCAGGTGGCGCGCGGTCAGCTCGACACGGCCGACGAGGATCGTGTCACCGTCCTCCACCGGGACGTCCGTCGGCACGGGGATGCCCTCGGTGTCGTAGCGGCCCGCGTGGGTGCGGGCCCCGGTGGCGTCCACGACCTCGCGCAGGGCGCCCCAGTGGTCGCCGTGCCGGTGAGTGGTGACGACCGAGGCGATGCCGCTGTCCCCGATCAGGCTGAGCAGGGTGTGCGGCTCGGCCGCGGCGTCGATCAGCAACTGCTCGTCCGTCGCGCGGCAGCGCAGCAGATAGGCGTTGTTGTCCATCGGCCCGACCGCGACCTTCGAGATCATCAGGTCGGTCAGCTCGTGCACATCCGCCGGGCCGCCGACCTTCACCGCTCCGCTGTACGTCATGGCTTCAAGCCTATAGCGGGGGCAGCGCCGGGAGCGGGGCGCCACCGGTCTCCAGCCCGGCGCCGCGGTCGCCGCGCCCGGCGAGCCAGCCGAGGAGGGCGGGGGCGGTGCCGGTGAGGGTGACCGCGCGGCCGTCCGCGCGGCCCGTGTGCCACTGCCGTCCGTCGGTCGCGGTGACCGTGACGGAGGGCAGGTCCGCGTGGCCGGAGAAGCGCTGGGCGAGGTAGTCGATCTCCCGGCCGAGGAGGTCGTCCGGCAGGTCCGCCAGTTCGTAGCCGATGCCCAGGTCGACGTGGTGCAGCGCGACCTCGGTGAGGCGCCGGAAGGGGATCCGCGCGGCGGCGTCGGTCACTCCGTTGCGCAGGGTGACCGTGCGCGTCCAGTCGTCGACGGCGCCGGCGGTCTCCATGAGGCGGTCCGCGCTCTCGCGGAGATCGGCGAGCTGGGCGTCCAGGGGCCGGCCCGCGCCGCTGTCGATGTCCGCGTCCCGCGCCTCGCCGCTCACGTACATGGGCAGCCCGCGCAGGACGTTGCCCAGGGCGTCCGCGTTCCGCGCGATGTGGGTGAGCAGATGACCACGGGTCCAGCCGGGGAGCCGTGACGCTTCGGCGACGGCGCCGTTGTCCAGTTTCGCGACCGCGGTGAGGAGCCGGTCGGTCGCTTCACGTACAGATGCCAGGTCGCGCACATGATCGATCATGCGGCGACGATAGCGCCGCCACTCGTCCGGGTGAAGTCCTTCGCCTCCCGCCGTAATTCGAATGTGCGTGCTATAGGCTCGTGTGTGGCATCGGATCCGACATCCGTGCCGCGACCCCCCTACCCTGGGTCGGGGGATGCGGCACATCCCACCGTTCTCACGAAAGGTGCCGACCCGCGTGGCTGACCGTCTCATCGTCCGTGGCGCTCGCGAGCACAACCTCAAGAACGTCTCGCTCGACCTCCCCCGTGACTCCCTCATCGTCTTCACGGGGCTCTCCGGGTCGGGCAAGTCGTCCCTCGCGTTCGACACGATCTTCGCCGAGGGGCAGCGTCGCTACGTCGAGTCCCTCTCCTCCTACGCACGGCAGTTCCTGGGGCAGATGGACAAGCCCGATGTGGACTTCATCGAGGGCCTGTCCCCGGCCGTTTCCATCGACCAGAAGTCGACCTCGCGCAACCCGCGTTCCACGGTCGGCACCATCACCGAGGTCTACGACTACCTCCGCCTGCTCTTCGCGCGCATCGGCAAGCCGCACTGCCCCGAGTGCGCCCGGCCCATCTCCCGCCAGTCGCCGCAGGCGATCGTCGACAAGGTCCTGGAGCTGCCCGAGGGCAGCCGCTTCCAGGTGCTCTCCCCGCTGGTGCGCGAGCGCAAGGGCGAGTTCGCCGACCTCTTCTCCGACCTCCAGACCAAGGGCTACAGCAGGGCCCGCGTCGACGGCGAGACCATCCAGCTCTCCGAGCCGCCCAAGCTCAAGAAGCAGGAGAAGCACACCGTCGAGGTCGTCGTCGACCGCCTCACCGTCAAGGACAGCGCCAAGCGCAGGCTGACCGACTCGATCGAGACCGCGCTCGGCCTCTCCGGCGGCATGGTGATCCTCGACTTCGTGGACCTCGCCGAGGACGACCCCGAGCGTGAGCGGATGTATTCCGAGCACCTCTACTGCCCGTACGACGACCTCTCCTTCGAGGAGCTGGAGCCGCGCTCCTTCTCCTTCAACTCCCCCTTCGGAGCCTGCCCGGACTGCACCGGCATCGGCACCCGCATGGAGGTCGACCCGGAGCTGATCGTCCCCGACGAGGACAAGTCCCTGGACGAGGGCGCGATCAACCCCTGGTCGCACGGCCACACCAAGGACTACTTCAACCGCCTCGTGGGCGCCCTGGCCGACGAGCTCGGGTTCCGCACCGACATCCCCTGGGCCGGGCTGCCGCAGCGCGCCAAGAAGGCCCTGCTGAACGGCCACCGCACCCAGATCGAGGTCCGCTACCGCAACCGCTACGGCCGCGAGCGCGCGTACACCACAGCCTTCGAGGGCGCGGTGCCCTTCGTCAAGCGGCGCCACTCCGAGGCAGAGAGCGACTCCAGCCGCGAGCGCTTCGAGGGCTACATGCGCGAGGTGCCCTGCCCGACCTGTGAGGGCACCCGCCTCAAGCCGATCGTCCTCGCGGTCACGGTGCAGGGGCGGTCCATCGCCGAGGTCGCCGCGATGTCGATCAGCGAATGCGCCGACTTCCTGCGGGACATGAAGCTCACCGGCCGTGAGAGGAAGATCGCCGAGCGGGTCCTCAAGGAGGTCAACGAGCGGCTGAAGTTCCTGGTCGACGTCGGCCTGGACTACCTCTCGCTCAACCGCGCCGCGGGCACCCTCTCCGGTGGCGAGGCCCAGCGCATCCGGCTCGCCACCCAGATCGGCTCCGGCCTCGTCGGCGTCCTCTACGTCCTGGACGAGCCGTCCATCGGCCTCCACCAGCGTGACAACCACCGTCTCATCGAAACGCTCGTGCGCCTGCGGGACATGGGCAACACCCTGATCGTCGTCGAGCACGACGAGGACACCATCAAGGTCGCCGACTGGGTGGTCGACATCGGCCCCGGCGCCGGCGAGCACGGCGGCAAGGTGGTGCACAGCGGGCCCTTGAAGGACCTGCTGCGCAACAAGGAGTCGATGACCGGTCAGTACCTCTCCGGCAAGAAGGCCATCGCCACGCCGTTCGAGCGCCGACCCGTGGACCTCGACCGCCGGCTGACCGTGCGCGGCGCCCGGGAGAACAACCTCCAGGACATCGACGTGTCCTTCCCGCTCGGCGTGCTCACGGCCGTCACCGGTGTCTCCGGCTCCGGCAAGTCGACGCTGGTCAACGACATCCTCTACACCCACCTGGCCCGCGAGCTCAACGGCGCCCGCGCCGTCCCCGGGCGGCACACGCGCGTGGACGGCGACGACCTCGTCGACAAGGTCGTCCACGTCGACCAGTCGCCCATCGGCCGCACTCCGCGCTCCAACCCCGCGACGTACACCGGCGTCTTCGACAACATCCGCAAGCTCTTCGCGGAGACGATGGAGGCGAAGGTGCGCGGCTATCTGCCGGGCCGCTTCTCCTTCAACGTCAAGGGCGGCCGCTGCGAGAACTGCTCCGGCGACGGCACCATCAAGATCGAGATGAACTTCCTGCCCGACGTGTACGTGCCGTGCGAGGTCTGCCACGGCGCGCGCTACAACCGGGAGACCCTGGAGGTGCACTACAAGGGCAAGTCCATCGCCGAGGTGCTGGACATGCCGATCGAGGAGGCGCTCGGCTTCTTCGAGGCCGTGCCGACGATCGCCCGGCACCTGCGCACCCTGCACGAGGTCGGGCTCGGATACGTCCGCCTCGGGCAGTCCGCGCCGACGCTCTCCGGTGGCGAGGCCCAGCGCGTGAAGCTCGCCAGCGAGCTGCAGAAGCGCTCGACCGGACGCACGGTCTACGTCCTCGACGAGCCCACCACCGGGCTGCACTTCGAGGACATCAGCAAGCTCATCTCGGTGCTGTCCGGGCTGGTCGACAAGGGCAACAGCGTCATCGTCATCGAGCACAACCTCGACGTCATCAAGACGGCCGACTGGGTCGTCGACATGGGCCCGGAGGGCGGCAGCGGCGGCGGCCTCGTCATCGCGGAGGGCACGCCGGAAGAGGTGGCTTCCGTGCCGGACAGCCACACGGGCAAGTTCCTGCGGGAGCTGCTGGGGGACCGGGTGAGTGATTCACCGGCGGCGCCCGCGCGGAAGAAGAGGGCTGCTTCGAAGAAGGCGGTTGCTGCGGTTGCTGCCGCTCCGGCGAAGAAGGTTGCGGCTAAGAAGACGGTTGCTGCTGCTCCGGCGAAGAAGGCCGCTCGGGCGCGGAAGGCGTAGCCGGTGGGGTGGGGCGGGCGCTGGTTTCCCGGCCGCGGGCCACCAGGCGCTTGATGCCCGCCTCGTGGGCCGGCACCACGGTGCGCCCGGCGTCGTCGACGACGATGATCTGGCCCTCGTCGTTGCCGGCGAAGA
>NZ_JBFBBD010000049.1:0-52169 GCF_040689515.1 Streptomyces sp. NPDC051173 | reverse complement strand
GGACGGGCTGATTTCAGCCCGTCCGGCGTTTGAGGACCGGGGTCTGGGGCGGAGCCCCAGTTTCGGGAAGGGGCGGGGCTGGGGAAAAAGCCCGCCGCAGGCGGCAACGGACCCGCACCCAGAAGCCCGCCAGGCCACCCCCTAAGCCCCCGGCAACCGCACCGTCAGCCCGTACAGCCGAGTGACCTGCTTCGGGTTCTCGTTGTCGTCGCTGACGAGCAGCAGGCGGAGCCGGCCGCCCGGCGCCCGCCCGGTCACCGCCAGCCCCTCGATGTTGTCCAGCAGCGGATTGTGCTGCGGCTGCTTCGCCCTCGCGCCCAGCGAAGGGCACGCCCCGATGTCCGCGACCAGCGTCTTGCGCACGGTACGGACGGCGGGCGACAGTTCGCCGACGCCGCTGACGTCGTCCGCGCCCCGGAGGTCCGCCACATACAGCCGCACCGTGTTGCCGACGCCCTGCGTGAAGCCGCGCTCCAGGACGAGCAGGCGGCCGTCGCCCGCGGCGGTCGCCTCGGAGACGCCGAGTCCCGCGTCGACGGGGTAGGCGAACTGCCGGGAGAGGCGGAACTCCCCGCCGCCGTGCCGCTGCCAGCTCTGGAGGCGTACGAGCGGGTGCCCGGCGGCGTCCGGGCCGTCGCCGGTGAGCGGGGCCTCCATGGACGCCACGAGGGTGTGCCCGCCGGGCTGGAGGGCGAGGCCCTCGAAGGTGAGGTTGGGCCGGGCGCGCCCGGCCGGGGCGACCCGCAGGGCGTCGGGGACGGGCAGCCGGCCGAGGAGCTTGCCGGAAGGGTCGTAGCGGCGGACCGACGGCTCGGTCTCGGAGGTGATCAGGCGGCTGCCGTCGCGGTCCACGACGAGCGCCTCGGAGTCGAGCTCGGCGCCCTTCTCGTCGGCAAGCCGCACGACCCGCACGGGCTCGGCCGTGGGCCCCTTCCGTACGTCGAGGGAGAACAGCCGCGACCGGTCGGAGAGGGCGGCGACCGTGCCGTCCCGGTCGACGGCGAGCGCCGAGAGGTCGCCCACGACCGCGCCCTGGAATGTCGTCTTGTCGAGCCCGTCGGAGAACCCGTCGATCCGGGCGTACGGCGAGCAGGCGCGCGACGCCCCGTGCGCCTGTGCCTGTGCTTGCGCCTGCGCCGGCCCGGCGACGGTCAGGCAGGCGGCCACCGCCAGCGCGGCGGTGGCGGCGAGCGCGGGTCGGATGCGCACAGGCGGACCTCCTGGGTCTCGAACAGTTTTCGGCTGCTGTCGACGGTAGAGGCCCGTGTGCGGGGCGGGAGGCGGGTTCCCGGAACTCGCGGTGAACGCCCGGTTCACATCCCGGGGGCGCGTCACATCCCGGGGACGAGCTGGAGCAGCAGGTCGATGACCTTGATGCCGACGAACGGCGCGACGAGGCCGCCCAGGCCGTACACGCTCAGGTTGCGGCGCAGCAGCGCGTGCGCGGTGGAGGGGACGTAGCGGACGCCGCGCAGGGCGAGCGGGATCAGGGCGACGATGACGAGCGCGTTGAAGATGATCGCCGAGGCGATGGCCGAGGTGGAGCTGTGCAGGCCCATGACGTTGAGCTTCTCCAGGCCCTCGTAGCCGGCGACGCCGCCGAACATCGCCGGGACGATCGCGAAGTACTTCGCCACGTCGTTGCAGATGGAGAAGGTGGTGAGCGCCCCGCGCGTGATGAGCAGCTGCTTGCCGACCTCGACGATGTCGATCAGCTTGGTGGGGCTGGAGTCCAGGTCGACCATGTTCCCGGCCTCCTTGGCGGCGGAGGTGCCGGTGTTCATGGCGACGCCGACGTCCGCCTGGGCGAGGGCCGGGGCGTCGTTGGTGCCGTCGCCGGTCATGGCGACGAGGTTGCCGCCCGCCTGTTCCTGCCGGATGCGGGCCAGCTTCTGCTCGGGCGTGGCCTCGGCCAGGAAGTCGTCGACTCCCGCCTCGGCGGCGATGGCCTTGGCGGTCAGCGGGTTGTCGCCGGTGATCATGACGGTCTTGATGCCCATGCTGCGCAGGGCGGCGAAGCGCTCGGCGATGCCGGGCTTGACGACGTCCTTGAGGTGGACGGCGCCCAGGACGCGGGCGCCGTCGCGGTCCTCGACGGCGACGAGCAGCGGGGTGCCGCCGCCCGCCGCGATGGAGTCGGCGATCCAGCGGGCGTCGTCGGGGACGTCGCCGCCGCGCGTGGCGACCCACCGCGTCACCGCGCCGGCCGAGCCCTTGCGGATCCGGCAGATCTCGCTCTCCCAGGCGAAGTCGACGCCGCTCATGCGCGTCTGCGCGGAGAACGGCACGAAGTACGCGTGCGCGAGCTCGCCCTCGGCGCGTTGCCGGATCCCGTGCTCCTTGGCCAGGACGACGACGGAGCGCCCCTCGGGCGTCTCGTCGGCCAGCGAGGAGAGCTGGGCCGCGTCGGCGAGGAGGTCGTGCCGGACGCCCCGGACGGGGACGAAGGCGACCGCCTGCCGGTCGCCGAGGGTGATGGTGCCGGTCTTGTCCAGGAGCAGGGTGTTGACGTCGCCCGCGGCCTCGACGGCGCGCCCCGAGAGGGCGAGGACGTTGCGCTGGACGAGCCGGTCCATCCCGGCGATGCCGATCGCGGAGAGCAGCGCGCCGATGGTGGTGGGGATCAGCGTCACCAGCAGGGCGACCAGCACGGTGATCGTCTGCGGGGCGCCCGCCCAGCCGGCCATGGGCTGGAGCGAGACGACGGCCAGGATGAAGATCACGGTGAGCGAGGCGAGCAGGATGTTGAGCGCCAGCTCGTTGGGGGTCTTCCGGCGGCTGGTGCCCTCGACCAGGGCGATCATGCGGTCGAGGAAGGTGTGGCCGGGGCGGGAGGTGATCCGTACGACGATGCGGTCGGAGAGCACCTTCGTGCCGCCGGTGACGCCCGACCGGTCGCCGCCGGACTCCCGGATGACCGGTGCGGACTCCCCGGTGATCGCCGACTCGTCCACGGCCGCGACGCCTTCGACGACCTCGCCGTCGCCCGGCACGGTCCCGCCCGCCTCGACGACCACGACGTCGTGCGGCCGCAGTTCGGCGGCGGGCACCTGCCGCTCCTCCCAGTCGCGCGCGTCCATGCCCACCCGCCAGGCCTGCAGCCGGCGGGCGACGATGGTGGAGCGCGTACGGCGCAGCGTCTCGGCCTGGGCCTTGCCGCGGCCTTCCGCGACGGCCTCGGCGAGGTTGGCGAAGACGACGGTGAGCCAGAGCCAGCCGCTGATCAGCCAGGTGAAGACGGAGGGGTCCAGCACGGCGGAGAGCGTGGTGAGGACCGAGCCGACCTCGACCACGAACATCACGGGGTTCCTGACCATCGCCCGCGGGTGCAGCTTGCGGACGGCGTCCGGCAGGGACGCGATCAGCTGCTTGGGGTCGACGGCACCGCCGGCGACGGCCCGGTGCCTGTGCCGCTGCCCGAGGGCGATGGGCGGGGTGGTGTCCTGCGGGGCGACCAGGTGCGGCATCAGGGGCCTTCGGGTGAGGTGAACGATCACCTCACCCAACCGGCCGGGCGGGGGCCGCGCCGACGCCCTGACGGGCCTTTGTCGCCGCCGGGCACGCGCCTGACGGGGCTTTGACGCGCCCGCCCCCGGTCGCGTCGCGTCAGCCCCGGGACGCCGCGATCTGCCGGGACATGATCGTCGTCAGCTCGTACGCCGTGTGGGACGCCGCCACGGCCGTGATCTCCGCGTGGTCGTACGCGGGGGCCACCTCGACCAGGTCCGCGGAGACGAGGTTGCAGGAGGACAGGCCGCGGATGATCTCCAGCAGCTCGCGGGAGGTCAGGCCGCCCGCCTCCGGGGTGCCGGTGCCGGGGGCGTGGGCCGGGTCCAGGACGTCGATGTCGATGGAGATGTACAGCGGGCGGTCGCCGACGCGCTGGCGCAGCTGGTCGGCGACCTCGTCGACCCCGCGGCGCATGACGTCGGCGGACGTGACGATGCCGAAGCCCATCTTCTCGTCGTCGGTGAGGTCCTTCTTGCCGTACAGCGGGCCGCGCGTGCCGACGTGGGACAGCGCCTCGGTGTCGAGGATGCCCTCCTCGACGGCCCGGCGGAACGGCGTGCCGTGGGTGTACTCGGCGCCGAAGTACGTGTCCCAGGTGTCCAGGTGCGCGTCGAAGTGCAGCAGGGCCACCGGGCCGTGCTTCTTGGCGACCGAGCGCAGCAGCGGCAGCGCGATGGTGTGGTCGCCGCCCAGCGTCATCATCCGGGCGCCGGTGCCGAGCAGGTCGTCGGCCGCGGCCTCGACGGTCTCGACGGCCTCGTCGATGTTGAACGGGTTCGCGGCGATGTCACCGGCGTCGGCGACCTGCGCGAGCGCGAAGGGAGAGGCGTCCTGGGCCGGGTTGTAGGGGCGCAGGAGGCGGGACGCCTCACGGATGGCGTTGCCGCCGAAGCGGGCGCCCGGCCGGTAGGAGACGCCGCTGTCGAAGGGCACGCCGACGACGGCGACATCGGCGGTGCCGACCTCGTCCAGGCGCGGCAGGCGGGCGAAGGTCGCCGGGCCCGCGTAGCGCGGGATCCGGGAGGAGTCGACAGGGCCGCGCGGTTCACGGGGGGCGGGGGTGCTCATACGGAAGCCTCTCGAAATCACGGACGCGTTACGGTCGGACCAACGCCGGGGCGGCGGCTGCGGACGTACCCGAGGGTAGGCAGGGCGGCGGGTTCCGCACATGTACGTACTGAAGGATCCGGCACCGCCATATGGACATCACGTCCATCGCGAGGCCGTCGGGGGAGAGAATGAGCCGTATGCCGATACCGAGCCGTGCCGAACTGATCGACCACCTTGTCCGTACGCGCATCGCGGGCGCCGTGGCGACCCCGCGCGAGAACAACCTCGACCACTACCGCAAGCTCGCGTCCGGCGACCGGCGCCACTGGCTGGGCCTGGAGCTGGGCGACCGCTGGACGGACGAGCAGGACGTGCTGGCCGTGATGGCGGAGCGCTGCGGCGTCAGCGACGACCTCGGCCACCGTGCGGGCCAGGACACGATCGACCCCGAGCTGACGGTCGACGGCCTGGAGCGGATGGCGACGCTGCTGCGCAAGGCGGCCGAGGGGCGGCAGCGGGTGCTGCTGGCGACCGGGCACCCGGGCGGCCTGCTGGACGTGCACCACACGACGGCGAAGGCGCTGCGCGCGGCGGGCTGCGAGATCGTCCGCATCCCGGGCGGGCTGCGGGCCGACGAGGGCACGGTCTGCCAGTTCGCGGACGTCGCGGTCTTCGAGGGCGGCGCGACGCTGTGGCACACGCACTCCCCCGCGCCGATGGCCACGATCCTCGACGCCCTCGCCCGGGAGGGCCGCCCGCTGCCCGATCTGGTCGTCGCCGACCACGGCTGGGCGGGCTGCGCGGCGCAGCGCGGCATCGACGCGGTGGGCTACGCGGACAGCAACGACCCGGCGCTCTTCCTGGCGGAGTCGGAGGGGACGCTGCGGGTGGCCGTGCCGATGGACGACCACGTGGTGGATCCGCGGTTCTACGAGCCGATGACGGCGTACCTGCTGAACGCGGCGGGGCTGGCGGTACCGGCGTAGCGCATGGCCGACTGTTGTCCGGCTCTCCCCGGACTCCACCCGGGGGCGCCCCCAACGGACTGACCACGCTGTGCCGTTGGGGGTCTGGGGGCGGAGCCCCCCCACGCGGCGGAGCCGCACATCAGATGCAGCCGGGAAGGGGCGGGGCTGGGGAGAAAACCCCGGTCACCCCCGCGGCACCCGCACCAAGCCCTCCTGGATCACCGATACCGCCAGCGCGCCGTTCTCCGTGAAGATCCGGCCCCGGGCCAGCCCCCGCCCGCCGGAAGAGGTCGGGCTCTCCTGGTCGTAGAGCAGCCAGTCGTCGGCCCGGAACGGCCGGTGGAACCACATCGCGTGGTCCAGGCTCGCCCCGACGACGTCCCCGACGGCCCAGCCGCCGCGCCCGTGCGCGAGCAGCACGGAGTCCAGGAGCGTCATGTCGGAGACGTAGGTGGCCAGACAGATGTGCAGCAGCGGGTCGTCCGCCAGTTTGCCGTTCGTCCGGAACCAAACCTGCGACTTCGGTTCGCGGGGCTCCCCCACCTTGCCGAACGGCGGCTCGTCGGCGTAGCGCAGGTCGACCGCCGCGCGGGCGTCCAGCAGCCGGTCCAGCAGTCGCGGGTCGGCGAAGCGGTGGGCGTGGCGGGGCAGCATCTCGGCCGCGGTGGGCAGGGAGAGCGGGTCCGGCGCGGCCGGCATCGGCTCCTGGTGCTCCAGTCCCTCCTCGTGCGTCTGGAAGGACGCGGAGAGGTGGAAGATCGGCTGGCCGTGCTGGACGGCGACGACCCGGCGGGTGGTGAAGGACCGCCCGTCGCGGATGCGGTCGACGCTGTAGACGATGGGCACCTCGGGGTCGCCGGGGCGCAGGAAATAGGAGTGCAGGGAGTGCGGGAGCCGGTCCCCGGGGACCGTGCGCCCGGCGGCGACCAGGGCCTGGGCGGCGACCTGGCCGCCGAAGACGCGCGGCACCAGCGACGGGCGGCTGGTGCCGCGGAAGATGTCCCGCTCGATCTGCTCGGGGTCGAGGACGGAGAGCAGGTCGTCCAGGGGTGTAAGGGGCTCGTTCATGGCGTCTGGGGCTTACCGGCCCTACAGACCCATGGACTTGGCGATGATGGAGCGCATGACCTCGCTCGTACCGCCGTAGATCCGGCTGACGCGGGTGTCCGCGTACAGGCGGGCGATGGGGTACTCCATCATGTAGCCGTAGCCGCCGTGCAGTTGGAGGCACTTGTCGATGACGACGGCGGCGCGCTCGGTGGTGAAGAGCTTCGCGGAGGCGGCGTCGGCGGCGGTCAGCTCGCCCGCGTCGTGGGCCTCCAGGGCGCGGTCCACGACCGCCTCCATGGCGTCGACCTCGGCCTTGCAGTCGGCGAGCACGAACTTGGTGTTCTGGAAGGCCGCGACGGACTGTCCGAAGACGGTGCGGTCCTTCACGTACGCCTTGGCGAACTCGACGGCCGCGGCGGACTGGGCGTACGCGCCGACGGCGATGTAGAGCCGCTCCTGCGGGAGGTTGTGGCCGAGGTAGCCGAACGCCTTGCCCTCCTCGCCGAGGAGGTCCTCCACGGGCACCTTGACGTCGGTGAAGGAGAGTTCGGCGGTGTCGGAGGCGTGCAGGCCGAGCTTCTCCAGCTTGCGGCCGACCGCATAGCCCTCGGAGCTCGTGTCGACGACGAGGATGGAGATGCCCGCGCGGCGGTCCTCGGGGGTGGGCGGCGCGGTGCGGGCGCAGACGAGCACCCGGTCGGCGAGCACGCCGCCGGTGATGAAGGTCTTCGCGCCGTTGAGGACGTAGTGCGTGCCGTCCTCGGAGAGCTTGGCGGTGGTCTTCATGCCGGCCAGGTCGGAGCCGGTGCCCGGCTCGGTCATGGCGATGGCGGTCATCATGTCGCCGGAGACGAAGGACGGCAGCCAGCGCCGCTTCTGCTCCTCGGTGGCGTACTTCAGGATGTAGGGCAGGCACAGCGCGGTGTGCACGCTGCTGCCGCCGAAGCTGACGCCGGCGCGGGCGCACTCCTCGGTGACGACGGCGTGGAACTTGAAGCTGTGCTCACCGGCGCCGCCGTACTCCTCGGGCACCTCGATGCCGAAGACGCCCAGCTCGCCGAGCTTCTTGTAGAACTCGCGCGGCGCGGCGCCGGCTTCGCGCCACTGCTCGTAGTACGGCACGACCTCCGCGGCGACGAAGTCGCGGATCGTCTCCCGGAACGCCTCGTGGTCCTCGCCGTACACGGTCCGACGCATGGCCATCCCCCAGTCTGCGTATCACCTAAGCGCTTGCTCAGGGCGAAGTTACCCGGCGGTCACCGAGACTGTCCAGAGGTCAACTTCCCGTCCTCGCGGGCCCGCGAGCCGTCCGAGAGGGCCGCGAGGGCGCCCAGCGCCAGGCGGCGCAGGAGGGCCGCGGTGGCCGCGCGGCCGGGGAGGGCGCCGGGGCGGCCGAGGTGGGGCGTGGAATTGAGCAGGCCGAAGACGGCGTGGACCGCGGCGCGCGCCTCGGCCTCCAGGGCGTCCGGGTGCAGCCCGCGGACGACGTCGACCCACAGCTCCACGTACTGCCGCTGGAGGGAGCGCACCAGCTTGCGGTCGGCGTCGCGCAGCTGGCCCAGCTCGCGGTCGTGGAGCGTGATCAGCGCCCGGTCGTCGAGGGCGAAGTCGATGTGGCCGTCGACGAGCGAGTCCAGCACGGCGGCCGCGCCGCCGCCCGCCGCGACGGCCTCGGCCACCCGCTTGCGGCCGCCCGCGAAGAGCCGCTCGCTGATGCCCACCAGCAGCTCGGCGAGCATCGCGTCCTTGCCCGCGAAGTGGCGGTAGAGGCCGGGCCCGCTGATGCCGACGGCCGCCCCTATCTCGTCGACGCCGACGCCGTGGAAGCCGCGCTCGGCGAAGAGGCGGGCGGCCTCCTGGAGGATCTGCGCCCGGCGGTTGGAGGCGGCCGGTGTGCGGGTCGGTGCGTTGTTCACGAAATCGATTCTAGACAGCGGCGTTAGTGGTCGTTAACCTGAAGGCGATGTGTTAACGCTCATTAACCGAGTTGACCGAGCAAGGGAGCTCGAGCACATGCAGCAGGCACCGGTGCTGGGGAGCACCGCGGACCCCGCGTCCGATTCCTGGCGGACGAACGAGGCGGCGCACCGCGAGCTGTCCGCGGGGCTGCGGGAGCGGCTCGCCGCGGCGCGGCTGGGCGGGGGCGAGAAGGCCCGGGCGCGGCACACCGCGCGCGGCAAGCTGCTCCCGCGCGACCGGGTCGACACCCTGCTGGACCCGGGGTCGCCGTTCCTGGAGCTCGCGCCGCTGGCGGCCGAGGAGATGTACGGCGGGGCCGCCCCGGCGGCGGGCGTGATCGCGGGCATCGGCCGGGTGTCCGGGCGCGAGGTGGTGATCGTCGCCAACGACGCCACCGTCAAGGGCGGCACGTATTACCCGATGACGGTGAAGAAGCACCTGCGCGCCCAGGAGATCGCCCTGGAGAACCGGCTGCCGTGCCTGTATCTCGTGGACTCCGGCGGCGCCTTCCTGCCCATGCAGGACGAGGTCTTCCCCGACCGCGACCACTTCGGCCGGATCTTCTACAACCAGGCGCGGATGTCCGGCGCGGGCATCCCGCAGATCGCCGCGGTCCTGGGCTCGTGCACGGCCGGCGGCGCGTACGTGCCCGCGATGAGCGACGAGGCGGTCATCGTGCGCGGCCAGGGCACGATCTTCCTGGGCGGTCCGCCGCTGGTGAAGGCCGCCACCGGCGAGGTCGTCACCGCGGAGGAACTGGGCGGCGGCGAGGTCCACTCCAAGGTCTCCGGCGTCACCGACCACCTCGCCGAGGACGACGCGCACGCCCTGCGGATCGTCCGGACGATCGTCTCCACCCTGCCCGAGCGCGGGGCGCTGCCCTGGCCGGTGGAGCCGGTCGAGGAGCCGAAGGCCGACCCCGCGGGGCTCTACGGCGCGGTCCCGGTCGACTCCCGCACGCCCTACGACGTGCGCGAGGTCATCGCGCGCGTGGTGGACGGCTCGCGGTTCGCGGAGTTCAAGGCCGAGTTCGGGCAGACCCTGGTGACCGGCTTCGCCCGGATCCACGGCCACCCGGTGGGCATCGTCGCCAACAACGGCATCCTCTTCTCGGAGTCCGCCCAGAAGGGCGCGCACTTCATCGAGCTGTGCGACCAGCGCGGCATCCCCCTGGTCTTCCTCCAGAACATCTCCGGCTTCATGGTCGGCCGGCAGTACGAGGCGGGCGGCATCGCCAAGCACGGCGCGAAGATGGTCACGGCGGTGGCCTGCGCCCGTGTTCCCAAGCTGACGGTCGTCATCGGCGGCTCCTACGGCGCGGGCAACTACTCGATGTGCGGGCGCGCCTATTCGCCGCGCTTCCTGTGGATGTGGCCCAACGCCAAGATCTCCGTGATGGGCGGCGAGCAGGCCGCGTCCGTCCTCGCCACCGTCAAGCGCGACCAGCTGGAGGCGCGCGGCGAGGAGTGGAGCGCCGAGGACGAGGACGCCTTCCGCGCCCCGATCCGCGAGCAGTACGAGACGCAGGGCAGCGCCTATTACGCCACCGCGCGGCTGTGGGACGACGGCGTCATCGACCCGCTGGAGACCCGTCAGGTGCTGGGCCTGGCGCTGACGGCCTGTGCCAACGCCCCGCTGGGTGAGCCCGGCTACGGCGTCTTCCGGATGTGAGGCGGAGCATGTTCGACACTGTCCTTGTCGCCAACCGAGGCGAGATCGCCGTACGGGTCATCCGTACGCTGCGCGCGCTCGGCATCCGCTCCGTCGCCGTCTTCAGCGACGCGGACGCCGACGCCCGGCACGTACGCGAGGCCGACACGGCCGTGCGGATCGGCCCGGCGGCCGCCGCCGAGAGCTATCTGTCCATCGAGCGGCTGCTGGAGGCGGCCCGCCGGACGGGCGCGCAGGCCGTGCACCCCGGCTACGGCTTCCTCGCCGAGAACGCGGCCTTCGCGCGGGCGTGCACGGAGGCGGGCCTCGCCTTCATCGGGCCGCCCGCCGAGGCGATCTCGCTCATGGGCGACAAGATCCGCGCGAAGGAGACGGTCCGGGCGGCGGGCGTGCCCGTCGTCCCCGGCTCCTCGGGCAGCGGGCTGAGCGACGCCGAACTGGCCGCCGCGGCACACGAGATCGGCATGCCCGTCCTGCTGAAGCCCTCCGCGGGCGGCGGCGGCAAGGGCATGCGGCTCGTGCGCGACGCGGCGCTGCTGGGCGAGGAGATCGCCGCCGCCCGGCGCGAGGCGCGCGGCTCCTTCGGTGACGACACGCTGCTCGTCGAGCGCTGGGTCGACCGCCCCCGGCACATCGAGATCCAGGTGCTCGCCGACGGCCACGGCAACGTCGTCCACCTCGGGGAGCGCGAGTGCTCCCTCCAGCGCCGCCACCAGAAGATCGTCGAGGAGGCGCCGTCCCCGCTGCTGGACGCGGCCACGCGCGCGGCGATGGGCGAGGCGGCCGTCCAGGCCGCGCGCTCGTGCGGCTACGCGGGCGCGGGCACGGTGGAGTTCATCGTGCCGGGCGACGACCCCGCCTCGTACTACTTCATGGAGATGAACACCCGCCTCCAGGTCGAGCACCCCGTCACCGAGCTGATCACCGGGCTGGACCTGGTGGAGTGGCAGGTGCGGGTCGCCGCGGGCGAGCGGCTGGGCATCGCCCAGGAGGACGTGACCCTGACCGGGCACGCGGTCGAGGCCCGCATCTGCGCGGAGACCGCACGGGCCGCCGGCGACCGCGTCGACTTCCTGCCGTCGGCGGGCACGGTGCGGCTGCTGCGCGAGCCCGCGGGCGAGGGCGTGCGGGTCGACTCGGGCCTCTCCGAGGGCACGGAGGTCGGCACCTCCTACGACCCGATGCTCGCCAAGGTCATCGCGTACGGCCCGGACCGGGCGACGGCGCTGCGGCGGCTGCGCGCGGCCCTGGCGGAGACGGTGGTGCTGGGCGTCGACACCAACGCGGGATTCCTGCGGCGGCTGCTCGCGCACCCGGCGGTGGTCGCGGGCACGCTGGACACGGGCCTGGTGGACCGGGACGCGGCGACGCTCGTGCGGTCCGAGGTGCCCGACGAGGTGTACGCGGCGGGCGCGCTGCTGCGGCAGGCGGCGCTGGAGCCGGGCGCCCCCGGCGGGACCGGCCCCGCCCCGGCCGCGCCGTCCGCGTCGGCCGCGTCGGCCGGGGCCCTGACCCCCCGGCCGGCCGCCTGGGTGGATCCCTTCTCCCTGCCGACCGGCTGGCGCCTGGGCGGCGAACCCGCCTGGACCGTCCACCACGTGCGCGTGCCGGGCCAGGACCCGGTCACGGCCCGGGTCCGCGACACCGGGGCGGCCACGGAGATCGCACTGGAGGGCGCGACAGGGCTCGGGGAGAAGACCTCCGCCCGCCTCGTCCCCCTCGACAGCACCACCCTCACCCTCGAACTGGACGCCCTGACCCACCGCTTCACCCACGCCCCCGCCCCGGAGGGCACCTGGCTCGGGCGCGACGGCGACGCGTGGCTCGTGCGCGAGCACGACCCCATAGACGCGCGCGGCGGCGCGAGCACGGCCGGCGCCGACACCCTCACCGCCCCCATGCCCGGCACCGTCACCGTCGTGAAGGCGGCCGTCGGCGACGAGGTCCGCGCCGGGCAGAGCCTGCTGGTCGTGGAGGCGATGAAGATGGAGCACGTCATCGCGGCCCCGCACGACGGCACCGTCACCGAGCTCGACGTCCAGGCAGGTGCCACGGTCGCCATGGACCAGGTCCTGGCCGTCGTCACCCCCGCGGAGGAGTCATGATCGAGGGACTGCCGATGACCGTGCCGGAGCCCGGTCTCCCGGCGCGCGTGCGGATCCACGAGGTGGGCCCGCGCGACGGTCTGCAGAACGAGAAGACGGTCGTGCCGGTCGAGGTGAAGGCGGAGTTCGTCCGCCGCCTCGCCGCGGCCGGGCTCGGCACCGTGGAGGCGACGAGTTTCGTGCACCCCAAGTGGGTGCCCCAACTGGCCGACGCCGAGCAGCTGATGCCGATGCTGGACGGCGTGCCGGCCCGCCTGCCCGTCCTCGTGCCCAACGCGCGCGGCCTGGACCGCGCGCTCGCCCTGGGCGTCCGGGAGATCGCCGTCTTCGGCAGCGCCACCGAGTCGTTCGCGAAGGCCAATCTCAACCGCACGGTGGACGAGTCCCTGGAGATGTTCGCCCCGGTCGTCGCCACGGCCCGCGAGGCGGGCGCGCGGGTGCGCGGCTATCTGTCCATGTGCTTCGGCGACCCCTGGGAAGGGGCCGTCCCCGTCGAGCAGGTGGTGCGGGTCGCCCGCCGCCTGCTGGACCTCGGCTGCGACGAGCTGAGCCTCGGTGACACGATCGGCGTGGCGACGCCGGGCCACGTCACCGCGCTGCTGACCGCGCTGAACGGCGCCGGGCTGCCGACCGGCCGGCTCGCCGTGCACTTCCACGACACGTACGGCCAGGCGCTCGCGAACACCCTCGCGGCGCTCCGGCACGGCGTGACCACGGTCGACGCCTCCGCAGGCGGCCTCGGCGGCTGCCCGTACGCCAAGAGCGCGACGGGCAATCTCGCCACCGAGGACCTCGTCTGGATGCTCGACGGCCTCGGTGTCGACACCGGGGTCGATCTCGGCCTGCTCACCGCCACCAGCGTGTGGATGGCCGACCGGCTGGGCCGGCCCAGTCCGTCCCGCACCGTCCGCGCCCTCTCCCACCAGGAGCCCTGAGCCATGTCGCTGGACCACCGCCTCTCCCCCGAGCACGAGGAACTCCGCCGCACCGTCGAGGAGTTCGCGCACGACGTCATCGCACCGAAGATCGGCGACTTCTACGAGCGCCACGAGTTCCCGTACGAGATCGTGCGGGAGATGGGCCGCATGGGCCTGTTCGGACTGCCCTTCCCCGAGGAGTACGGCGGGATGGGCGGTGACTATCTGGCGCTCGGGCTCGTCCTGGAGGAGCTGGCCCGGGTCGACTCCTCGGTGGCGATCACCCTGGAGGCCGGGGTGTCGCTGGGCGCGATGCCCGTCTTCCGCTTCGGCACCGAGGAGCAGAAGCGGGAGTGGCTGCCCAAGCTGTGCTCCGGCGAGATGCTGGGCGCCTTCGGGCTGACGGAGCCGGGCGCCGGCTCGGACGCCGGCGGCACCCGCACCACCGCGCGGCTGGACGAGGCCACGGACGAGTGGGTGATCAACGGCACCAAGTGCTTCATCACCAACTCCGGCACGGACATCACCGGCCTGGTCACCGTCACCGCCGTCACCGGCCGCAAGCCCGACGGCAAGCCGCTGATCTCCTCGATCATCGTGCCGTCCGGGACGCCCGGCTTCACCGTCGCCGCCCCGTACTCCAAGGTCGGCTGGAACGCCTCGGACACCCGGGAGCTGTCGTTCTCCGACGTGCGGGTGCCGAGGGCGAACCTGCTGGGCGAGGAGGGACGCGGCTACGCCCAGTTCCTGCGGATACTGGACGAGGGCCGGATCGCGATCTCCGCGCTGGCCACCGGCCTGGCGCAGGGCTGTGTGGACGAGTCGGTGAAGTACGCCAAGGAGCGCGAGGCGTTCGGCCGCCCGATCGGCGCGAACCAGGCGATCCAGTTCAAGATCGCCGACATGGAGATGCGGGCGCACACGGCCCGCATCGCCTGGCGGGACGCGGCGTCGCGGCTGGTGCACGGCGAGCCGTTCAAGAAGGAGGCGGCGCTCGCGAAGCTGTACTCCTCGGAGATCGCGGTGACCAACGCCCGCGAGGCCACCCAGATCCACGGCGGCTACGGCTTCATGAACGAATACCCGGTGGCCCGCATGTGGCGCGACTCCAAGATCCTGGAGATCGGCGAGGGCACGAGCGAGGTCCAGCGCATGCTGATCGCCCGGGAGCTGGGGCTGTAACCGGCGTCCCGAGAAGAAGACCCGGGAGAAGCTCCGCCCCGGATCCGGCCCCAGCGGCCGGCTCCGGGGCGGAGCCCTGTCGAAATCACCGCCAAGATCACCGATCTGTCCCCAAAGGGCGTTTTCCCCCGCTTGACCGCTTCCACCCCTCCCCCTTGCCCGATATCGGGCAGGATTCTTGCGAAACGTCGCGGCAGCCCGCAGTATCGACGGGTGCTCGAACGCCGTACTTCCCATGACGACCTGGTGGATCACCTGGTGCGCAGCACGCCGCTCCAGCGCGGCGAGGCCGCCCGGGTGGTCCTGGACGTCCTGGCGTACTTCGACGAGACGACCGAGGCGTTCGTTCGCCGCCGCCACCGCGAGCTGCAGTCCGGCGGACTGCGCAACGCGGAGATCTTCGAGCGGATCGCGGCGGAGCTGCCGCACCGCGCGGTGGCACCACCCGAACTCTCGCTGCGGCAGCTGCGCCGCATCGTCTACGGCTGATCACGGCGGCTCCTGCCGTCGTCGAGCATCACCGAACTTCGCCTGGGAGGGCTCACTATGTGCGGAATCGTCGGATATATCGGTAAGCGCGATGTCGCTCCGCTGCTGCTGGAGGGCCTCCAGCGCCTGGAGTACCGCGGCTACGACTCCGCCGGCATCGCCCTGCACGCCAGCGGCAAGGCCGGTGGCCTGAAGACCGCCAAGGCCAAGGGCCGCGTCCGCGAGCTGGAGGCGCGCCTGCCCAAGCGCTTCGCGGGCAGCACGGGCATCGCCCACACCCGCTGGGCCACCCACGGCGCCCCGAACGACGTCAACGCCCACCCGCACGTGGACGCCGAGGAGAAGGTCGCCGTCGTCCACAACGGCATCATCGACAACGCCTCGGACCTGCGTGCCCGGCTGACCGCCGACGGCGTCGTCTTCCTCTCCGACACCGACACCGAGGTCCTCGCGCACCTCATCGCCCGCTCCCAGGCCGAGACCCTGGAGGAGAAGGTCCGCGAGGCGCTGCGGCACATCGAGGGCACGTACGGCATCGCCGTGCTGCACGCCGACTTCCCGGACCGGATCGTCGTCGCCCGCAACGGCTCGCCCGTCGTGCTGGGCATAGGCGAGAAGGAGATGTTCGTCTCCTCCGACGTCGCCGCCCTGGTGAGCCACACCCGCCAGGTCGTCACCCTCGACGACGGCGAGATGGCCACCCTCAAGGCCGACGAGTACCGCACGTACACCACCGAAGGCTCCGCCACCTCGGCCCAGCCGACCACCGTGGAGTGGGAGGCCGAGTCGTACGACATGGGCGGCCACGACACGTACATGCACAAGGAGATCCACGAGCAGGCCGACGCCGTGGACCGCGCGCTGCGCGGCCGCATCGACGACCGCTTCTCCACCGTGCACCTGGGCGGCCTCAACCTCGACGCCCGTGACGCGCGCGCCGTGCGCCGGGTGAAGATCCTCGGCTGCGGCACCTCCTACCACGCGGGCCAGATCGGCGCCCAGATGATCGAGGAGCTCGCGCGGATCCCCTCCGACGCCGAGCCCGCCTCGGAGTTCCGCTACCGCAACCCGGTCGTGGACCCCGACACCCTCTACATCGCGGTGTCCCAGTCCGGTGAGACCTACGACGTCCTCGCCGCCGTCCAGGAGCTCAAGCGCAAGGGCGCCCGCGTCCTGGGCCTGGTGAACGTGGTCGGCTCGGCGATCGCCCGCGAGACCGACGGCGGCATCTACGTCCACGCGGGCCCCGAGGTCTGCGTCGTCTCCACCAAGTGCTTCACCAACATGGTGGTCTCCTTCGGGCTGCTCGCCCTGCACCTGGGCCGCATCCGCGACCTGTCCGTCGCCGACGGCAAGCGGATCATCGAGGGCCTGCGCAAGCTGCCCGCCCAGATCGCCGAGATCCTGGCGAACGAGGCGGAGATCGAGAAGCTGGCCGGGGAGTACGCGGACGCCAAGTCGATGATGTTCATCGGCCGGGTGCGCGGCTACCCCGTCGCCCGCGAGGCGTCGCTGAAGCTCAAGGAGGTCTCGTACATCCACGCCGAGGCGTACCCGGCCTCCGAGCTGAAGCACGGCCCGCTGGCGCTGATCGAGCCCGCGATGCCGACCGTGGCGATCGTGCCGGACGACGAGCTGCTGGAGAAGAACCGCGCCGCGCTGGAGGAGATCAAGGCCCGCAGCGGCCGCATCCTCGCCGTCGCGCACCAGGTGCAGGAGAAGGCCGACCACACCATCTTGGTGCCGAAGAACGAGGACGAGCTGGACCCGATCCTCATGGGCATCCCGCTCCAGCTGCTGGCCTACTACACGGCGAAGGCCATGGGCCGTGACATCGACAAGCCGCGCAACCTGGCGAAGTCCGTCACCGTCGAGTAGCCCCCCCGGGGCGCCCTCGCGCCCCCTTGAACCCGGTCCTGCCGCACCTGTCCTGCGGCGGGTCCGGGACAGCCCTCCCCACGCGTGCCACCCGTCGCGCGGGGAGGGCTGTCTCCCCTTGCCGGCGGACTCTCCCGCCGGCGGATGCCGCCGGTTCCGGGAACCGTCACCTCCCGTCCGGCAGCACGTCACACATCCGATCCCTACCCGCCACCGAGGCCCGGCCCACCCCTACGCGCGGGTAGATTCATGAGCCGTCAAACGCGTGGTACGGGATCACCGCCCGGACGGGCAACGGAAGTTGACGTGGTCCCGGGTCAGGGGATGACGACGACCGGCCGCTGCGCGCGCCGCGCCAGCCGCCCCGCGACCGAGCCGAAGATGCGGCCGACCAGGCCGTGGGTGGAGCCGACGACGATCGCGTCCGCCGCGTACTCCCGGCCGACCTCCTCCAGTTCGTGACAGATGTCGCCACCGCGCTCGACGAGGATCCACGGCACCTCGGACAGGTGGTCCGCACAGGCCAGTTCGAGGCCCAGGACCTCGGTGCGGTGATCCGGGACGTCCACGAAGACCGGTGGCTCGCAACCCGCCCACACGGTCGTCGGCAGCCGGTTGGCCACATGGACGATGATCAGGCCCGAGCCGGAGCGCCGGGCCATCCCGATTGCATACGCAAGCGCTCGCTCGCTCGACATGGAACCGTCGAAGCCCACCACGACACCGTGCTGGAACGCCGGATCGCAGGAATGGCGTGATTCTTCCGCCGCTTCGGGGTGCGCCGCGTGATCGGCGACCCGCTTGCGGTCCGCGGGTTCGGGGAATTCGTGACCGGCCATCGGTGTCTCGGCGAAGGATGTCCTCGTGCGGAGGGATCAGCGGTGGACTGGTTGCAGTTGTCAGAGGAGGAGCAGAAGCAAGCGCCGGGAAAGACGCGGCCCGGAGCATCCCACAGGATCATGGACGCGAAATCCGTCCGGGATTCATCTTTTCAAGCACTTACCTTCAAGGGTACGGCGACACCTGCCGCCTGCCCAGAGGCCACCCGGCGCGACGGCCCCGAGCTGCCGGGACGGCGGCACCGTCCCCGGGCCCGGGGACACGAGGACGCCGGGCGTTCCCCGGAGCATGCACGAGGGCGGCCCGCAGCGCAATGCCCCCGCAGCAACGCGGCCGTACTCCTGATGCACGCGGCGCAGTGACCCAGGCGCCCGGCCGGGCGTTGTACCACCGTCAGCCGCCGCCAGCAGGGAGCCGCTCCGTGCCCGGAACCCGTGATCACACCCGCGCCGACGACCCCGGGGCGGACTCCCCCGATCCGGTGAGCGATGTGGTCCGCTGGGCGGCCTTCAGCTGTGTGCTCGTCCCTGTCGTCCTGCTGATGTGCGGTCAGTCCTTCGGCGGGGCCGCCGGCACCGCGGCCGGGCTGGTGGCCCTGACCTGTGTCTGCCGCGCGCTGCTGCGCCGCTCCGAACGCACCGCCGCCCGGGTCCCGTCGGAGTCCCGCCCGGAGCCGCCCGTACCGGAGTCCCCTCTTCCGAATCTCCCGCCGAACCTCCCGCACCGCGGCCGCCATGGCCGCACAGGCGTCGGCAGCCATCGCGGCGGCCGCCAGCCGGGCGCGTCCGCGCCGGGCGGCACGCGGGGCGCACCCCGGGGTGATACGCCGGGTAGTACGCCCGGTGAATGACGCCTTCGTACGGATGCACCCGCTGCTTTTCGGCCAACTTCAGGCCGAACCCCTCACCTTGGCCTGAGCAGCCCCCAACAGCCGGTCGACCAGCAAGGAAAGGACCGCCGAGGGCGGTTGCACCCTACGGGGATTGGGCATGGGCGAGAGGCGTACTTTTCACCGAGCCCTGCAAGTGCAACGCTTCGTGATCGAACGCTTCGCGCCAAGTTGTCATGTCGACATAGAGCCGGGTGGTGAACTGGTCACCGCGACTCCGTGTGACGCAGTAGATTCGATCTTGGCCATGACCGGCGGGGGAACCGTTCAGGACCGAGGGGAAACGTGCAGGACCGAGAGGACTCGACCGCCGAGGGGGGCTTAGCGCCATGAGCCAGGACTCCACGACCGTACCGGAGACCACGCGCAAGCTCTCCGGACGCCGCCGCCGGGAGATCGTCGCAGTGCTGCTTTTCAGCGGCGGCCCCATCTTCGAAAGCTCCATTCCGCTCTCAGTGTTCGGGATCGACCGACAGGACGCTGGGGTACCCCGCTACCGACTGCTGGTATGCGCGGGCGAAGATGTGCCATTGCGAACAACCGGCGGCCTGGAATTGACCGCACCGTACGGCCTGGAGGCACTCTCCAGGGCCGGCACCGTCGTCGTACCGGCCTGGCGGTCGATCACCCAGCCGCCGCCCACGGCCGCACTCGACGCACTGCGCCGCGCCCATGAGGAGGGTGCCCGCATCGTGGGGCTGTGCACCGGTGCCTTTGTACTGGCCGCCGCGGGCCTGCTCGACGGCAGGCCCGCCACCACCCATTGGATGTACGCGCCCACGCTCGCCAAGCGCTATCCGTCGGTCCATGTGGACCCGCGGGAGCTCTTCGTCGACGACGGTGACGTACTGACCTCCGCGGGCACCGCGGCAGGCATCGACCTGTGCCTGCACATCGTCCGCACCGACCACGGCGCCGACGCGGCGGGGGCCCTGGCCCGCCGTCTCGTCGTGCCGCCCCGCCGCAGCGGCGGACAGGAGCGCTACCTCGACCGGTCTTTACCGGAGGAGATCGGCGCCGACCCGCTCGCCGAGGTCGTCGCCTGGGCGCTGGAGCACCTCCACGAGCAGTTCGACGTGGAGACGCTGGCGGCCCGCGCCTATATGAGCCGCCGCACCTTCGACCGGCGGTTCCGCTCGCTCACCGGGAGCGCCCCGCTGCAGTGGCTGATCACTCAGCGGGTGCTCCAGGCGCAGCGGCTCCTGGAGACCTCGGACTATTCCGTGGACGAGGTCGCCGGGCGCTGCGGCTTCCGCTCGCCCGTGGCCCTGCGGGGTCACTTCCGCAGGCAGCTGGGGTCCTCCCCGGCCGCCTACCGCGCCGCCTACCGGGCGCGCCGCCCGCAGAGCGGCGTGGCCGACCGGCCCGAACGGAGCGAGCGGCCGGACCGTACGGACCGGCCGGAGCGCTCCGACCGGTTCGAGCGGGCGGAGCTGGGCGAGCAGCGCAGCGGGGAGCCGGCGGTGATGGCGATGCGGCGGACGGCCCTGGCCGGCGCCCATGCCGTGGCCGGTCCGATCATGACCACTCCACCACCACATAGTGGGCATGGCGGACATATCACTCAGTCCGCTTCTCACGGAGGGCACGGTGGTGGTCATCTCGGCAGCGGCGGCGGTCCGGATCCGGGCAAGCCGGAGTCGGACCTCTACACCCCACGCCTGCCCGGCCAGCGGGAACGCCCCGTAGGGTGAGACGCATGAACGATCGCATGGTGTGGATCGACTGTGAGATGACCGGGCTCTCACTGTCGAAAGACGCGCTCATCGAGGTGGCCGCCCTGGTCACCGACTCCGAGCTGAACATCCTCGGCGACGGCGTGGACATCGTCGTCCGCCCGCCCGCCGAGGCGCTGACCACCATGCCCGAGGTGGTGCGCCAGATGCACACGGCCTCCGGGCTGCTCGCGGAGCTGGACAACGGGACGACGCTCGAGGACGCGGAGCGACAGGTCCTGGCGTACGTCCGCGAGCACTGCCCGGAGCCGGGCAAGGCCCCGCTGTGCGGAAACTCGGTCGGCACCGACCGCGGCTTCCTCGCGCGGGACATGCCGGCACTGGAGGACCACCTGCACTACCGGATCGTCGATGTGTCGTCGGTGAAGGAGCTGGCCCGCCGCTGGTATCCGCGGGCCTACTTCAGCAGCCCCAAGAAGAGCGGCAACCACCGGGCGCTCGCGGACATCCGCGAGTCGATCGCCGAGCTCCGCTACTACCGCGAGGCGATCTTCGTGCCGCAGCCCGGCCCGGACTCGGACACCGCGAAGGCCATCGCGGCCCGGCACGTGCTGCCCGCTCAGGCGGAGTGACGCAGCTCGCTCCCAGGACCAGCACCACCTGGGAGCGAGCACCCCCCAAGACCCTGTACACTTTTTCTCAGCCGGTGGGAAACACACCGGACATGGTGGGTATAGCTCAGCTGGCAGAGCACCTGGTTGTGGTCCAGGATGTCGCGGGTTCAAGTCCCGTTACTCACCCTGATCGAGGGCCCCGATCCGCGAAAGCGGATCGGGGCCCTCGGCGTTGGCGGCTGCTCCCCCGGGGCGTGCGCCTGTAGCCCCTAGGAGTGAGCCGGGGCCCGGGCGGGGAGAGTTCACCGCCCGCCCGGGGGAAGGCTCAGGTGTCGCAGTGCGCGCTGCGGCCGGCGCCGCGCCGTGGCATCTGACGGAAGGTCGTGACCGATGGCCCGTGACCCGGTGGAAGCCCGCAGGCCCCGCGAAGGATCCCGCCCCGGACGACCGTGAGCACCCCGGTGGGCGGCCCGCGCCGCCCGGGACCGGCGCCCGCGGCACTCGTCACCGCCGCCGCGCTCACCGTGGCCCTGCTCGGCGGCTGCGCCAGGGACGACGGGGACGCGGAGCCGGCCGGCGGCCGGACCACCGTGACCATCGGCACCTTCGGGGTCTTCGGCTACAAGCAGGCGGGGCTCTACGCGGAGTACGAGCAGCTGCACCCGGACGTCACGATCAAGGAGAGCGTGATCGAGCGGAACGACACCTACTACCCCCAGCTGCTGACACACCTCGCGGCGGGCAGCGGCCTCTCCGACATCCAGGCCGTGGAGGTGGGCAACATCCACGACGTGGCCACCACCCAGGCCGACCGCTTCGAGGACCTCTCCCGGGTCCCGGGCGTCCGCAAGGGTGACTGGCTGGACTGGAAGTGGGCCCAGGCCACGTCCCGCGACGGCAGGACGGTCGGCCTCGGCACGGACATCGGACCCATCGCCGTCTGCTACCGCAAGGACCTCTTCGAGAAGGCCGGGCTGCCCACGGACCGCGAGCGCGTCGGCAGGCTGTGGGCCGGTGACTGGCGGAAGTACCTCGACGTCGGCAGGGCGTACCGGGACAAGGCACCGGCCGGCACGGTCTTCACCGACTCCGCGGCCGGGATCTACAACGCGTCCATCCACGGATACGCCGAGCGCTACTACAACCGGCGCGGCAGGGCGGTCTACCGCCGGAGCCCCGCGGTCAGGACGTCCTGGCGGCTGGCCGTGCAGGCGGCGCGGGGCGGGCTGACGGCCAGGCTCAAGCAGTTCGAGAAGCCCTGGGACCAGGCGTTCGCCAACGGCCGCTTCGCCACCGTCGCCTGTCCGCCGTGGATGCTCGGCTACATCAAGGAGAAGGCGGGCGCGGCGGGCAAGGACAAATGGGACGTGGCCCCCGCGCCGAGGCCCGCCAACTGGGGCGGCTCCTTCGTCACCGTGCCCAAGGGCGGCCACCACAGGGCGGCGGCGACCGCGCTCGCCGTCTGGCTGACGGCGCCCGCGCAACAGGCCAAGCTCTTCGACCGGCAGGCGAGCATCCCCTCCACCCCCGCCTCGTACGCCATGCCGCTGGTCCGGGACGCGCGCAACCCCTACTTCGGGGGCGCGCCGACCGGGCGGATCTTCGCGGAGGCCGCCCGGAACATCCCGACCCTGGTGATCGGCCCCAAGGAGCAGCAGATCGGGACGGCCTTCACCGATGTGGCCATCCCCCAGGTCGAGCAGCAGGGCAGATCGCCCCGGGCGGCCTGGAAGGCGGCGCAGAAGGAGATCGACAACGCGGTGGACGAATGACGGCGACCGCCGAGGCCCCCCGGGACACCGACGTCCCACCGCCCGGGGGCGCGGAGCGGGGGCGGAGCGGGCCGCGGCCCTGGCGCAGCCGGCTCTGCCGGTGGGACGTGCGCTACAGCCCGTACGCCTTCGTCGCCCCCTTCTTCCTCTTCTTCTCCGCCTTCGGGGTCTTCCCCCTCCTCTACACCGGCTGGGCCTCGCTGCACCGGGTGGACCTCTCGTCGCCGGACCACATGGAGTGGGCGGGGGCGCACAACTACCTCCGGCTGCTGGACGACGACTTCTTCTGGAACGCGCTGCGCAACACCTTCACCATCGGGGTCCTCTCCACCGTCCCCCAGCTGCTGATGGCCCTCGGCCTGGCCCACCTGCTCCACTTCCGGCTGCGCGCCGCCTCCTTCTGGCGGGTCGCGCTGCTCACCCCGTACGCCACCTCGGTCGCCGCCGCGACGCTCGTCTTCGTGCTGCTCTACGGGCGGGACTACGGGATGGTCAACTGGGCGCTGGGCGCGGCCGGAACGGGGCCGGTCGACTGGCAGAACGGCCGGTGGACCTCCCAGCTGGCGGTCGCCTCGATCGTGATCTGGCGGTGGACGGGCTACAACGCGCTGATCTATCTGGCGGCGATGCAGGCCGTGCCGGACGAGCTCTACGAGTCGGCGGCGCTGGACGGCGCGTCGCGGACGCAGCAGTTCCGCCATGTCACCGTGCCCGCGCTGCGGCCGACGATCCTCTTCACCGTGGTCGTCTCCACGATCGGGGCGACCCAGCTCTTCGGCGAGCCGCTGCTGTTCGGCGGGGCGGGCGGGCAGAAGGGCGGCGCCGCGCACCAGTTCCAGACGCTGGGGCTCTATCTCTACGAACAGGGGTGGTTCGACTTCCATCTCGGGCGCGCCTGCGCCGTCGCCTGGACGATGTTCCTGATCCTGCTGGTGATCGGCGCGGTCAACGTCGTGATCGCGCGACGGCTGGGGAAGACCCGGTGAGGGGCTGATGTGACGATCACTTCGACCGGGCGCGCCGGACGGCAGCTGCACGGCGGGCCGGTCACCTACGCCGTGCTGACGCTGTTCACCGTGGGCTCCCTCTTCCCCCTGGTGTGGACCGCGATCGCCGCGTCGCGCGACAACACACGGCTGGCGCGGACGCCGCCGCCCTTCTGGTTCGGCGGCAGGCTGGCGAAGAACCTCGGGACCGCGTGGGGCGACGCCCACATGGGCCTCGCGCTCCTCAACACCACGGTGGTGGCGGGCACGATCGCCCTGGGCACGGTGTTGTTCAGCACCGTGGCCGGCTTCGCCTTCGCCAAGCTGCGGTTCCGGTTCAGGGACGCGCTGCTGCTGCTGACGGTCGGGACGATGATGGTCCCGCCGCAGCTGAGCGTCGTGCCCCTCTTCATGGTCGTCGCCCAGCTGGGCTGGACCGACCAGCTCCAGTCGGTGGTGCTGCCCACCCTGGTCAGCGCCTTCGGGGTCTTCTTCATGCGGCAGTACCTCGTGGAGGCGCTGCCCACCGAGCTGATCGAGGCGGCCCGCGTGGACGGCGCGAACAGCCTGCGCGTGGTGTGGCACATCGTCCTTCCCGTCGCGCGGCCCGCGATGGCCGTGCTCGGGATGCTCTCCTTCGTGCAGGCGTGGAACGACTTCTTCTGGCCGATCATCGCGCTCACGCAGGAGAACCCCACCGTGCAGGTCGCGCTCACCGGGCTGGGCCGCGGTTACGTACCCGACCAGGCGGTGGTGATGGCCGGGGCGCTGCTGGGCACCCTGCCGCTGCTGCTCGCCTTCACCCTCTTCGGCAGACAGATCGTCGGCGGCATCATGCAGGGCGCCGTCAAAGGCTGACTTCCCGTCCCCCATATCGCCTTTCTCCCTCCTTCTCCCCTTTCCTCTCTCCGACTTCCCCCCACCCGGGAGCACTTCCATGACCGTGAACTTCCCGCCCGGCTTCCTCTGGGGCGCCGCGACCGCCGCGTACCAGATCGAGGGCGCGGCACAGGAGGACGGCCGCACCCCCTCCATCTGGGACACCTTCTCCCACACGCCCGGCAGGACCCTCGGCGGCGACACCGGCGACACGGCCGCCGACCACTACCACCGCCGCGCGGAGGACGTCCGGCTGATGGCCGAACTCGGCCTGGGCGCCTACCGCTTCTCCGTCTCCTGGCCCCGCGTACAGCCCACCGGGCGGGGGCACGCCTCCCAGCGGGGCCTCGACTTCTACCGCGCGCTCGTCGACGACCTGCTCGACCGGGGCATCCGGCCCGTGCTGACCCTCTACCACTGGGACCTGCCGCAGGAGCTGGAGTCGGCGGGCGGCTGGCCCGAGCGCGGCACGGCGCACCGCTTCGCCGACTACGCGCACCTGGTCGCCGAGGCGCTGGGTGACCGGGTGGAGCTGTGGACGACCCTCAACGAGCCCTGGTGCAGCGCCTTCCTGGGCTACGGCTCGGGGGTGCACGCCCCGGGCCGCACGGATCCCGTGGCCGCCCTGCGCGCCGCCCACCACCTCAACCTGGCCCACGGCCTCGGCGCCCAGGCGCTGCGCGCGGCCCTGCCCTCGCGGGCCCAGGTCTCCGTGACGCTCAACCCGGCGGCCGTCAGGGCCCGCACGGACTCCCCCGAGGACCGGGACGCTCAACGGCGGATCGACGCGCTCGCCACCCGTATCTTCACCGAGCCCATGCTCCGCGGCGCGTACCCCGCCGATCTGCTCGCCGACACCGCGGGGCTCACCGACTGGTCCTTCGTGCACGCCGGCGATCCGGACACCATCCGGCACCCCCTCGACTCGCTGGGCATCAACTACTACGCGCCTACAGTGGTATCAGACGCCACTGACAACGCCCCGTCCCGCGACGACGGCCACGGCTCCGCCGACCGCTCCCCCTGGCCCGGGGCCGACCGCGTCGCCTTCCACCGGCCGCCCGGCAAGCGGACAGCGATGGACTGGTCGGTCGACCCCACGGGCCTGCACGAACTGCTGACGCGCTTCTCCCGCGAGTTCCCGGGCCTGCCCCTCATGGTCACCGAGAACGGGGCCGCGTACGACGACAAGCCGGACGGCGACGGCGTGGTGCACGACCCGGAGCGCATCGCCTATCTGCACGCCCATCTCGACGCCGTCCGGCGGGCGCTGGCCGACGGCGTGGACGTGCGCGGCTACTTCCTCTGGTCGCTGCTCGACAACTTCGAGTGGGCGTACGGCTACAGCAAGCGCTTCGGCGCGGTGTACGTCGACTACGCCACCCAGGCGCGCATCCCCAAGTCGAGCGCCCGCTGGTACGCCCAGGTGGTGCGTACGGGGCAACTCCCGCCGTACTGACGGCCGTCGGTCCACGGTCCGGCGAACTGCCGGGCCGCTACTCGAAGACGGACGGCGGCGGGGCCGGTGACGGCTTGGCGCTCGCGTCGGTGACGGGTGCGGCCCCGCCCGTGAAGTCGGCCAGGGCGCGGCCGTGTTCGACCCTTCCCTGGTGCGGGTCGGTGGCGGCGCGCCGGGTCAGCTCCGCGATCGGCAGCTCGTGGTCGGAGGCCAGCAGCACGGCGTTGCCGAAGCGGCGTCCGCGCAGGACCGCCGGGTCGGCGGTCAGGCACAGCTCGGGGAAGACGGTGCGCACGGTGGCGATCTGCGCCTTGACGTAGGACAGGGGCGGCCCGTCCGCGAGGTTCGCGGCGTAGAAGCCGCCCGGCCGCAGCGCGCGGCGCACCTCGGCGGCGAACTCCGCGCTGGTCAGGTGCGCGGGGGTGCGGGCACCGCTGAAGACGTCGGCGATGATCAGGTCGGCCCAGCCGTCCGGCACCTTGGCCAGGCCCTCGCGGGCGTCACCGCCGCGCACCCGGACGCGCCAGGAGGGGTCCAGGGGCAGCTCGCGGCGGACCAGCTGGACGAGCGGGGCGTCGATCTCCACGATCTGCTGGGTGGAGCGGGGCCGGGTCGCGGCGACGTAGCGGGCGAGGGTGAAGGCGCCGCCGCCCAGGTGGAGCGCCTGGACCGGCTTGCCGGGCGGGGCCACCAGGTCGGCGATGTGGCCGAGCCTGCGCTGATAGGCGAATTCGAGATACGTGGGGTCGTCGAGGTCGACGTGGGACTGCGGCGCCCCGTCGATCGTCAGGGTGAAGCCGCGCGGCCGGTCACGGTCCGGCACGAGGGCGGCGGCCCCGCCCGCCACCTGCTCGGTGACCGGCTCCGCCGCCCGTCCACGCCCTTGCTTCTGTCTGCCCTTGCCCATCGGGCAATTATCGCCCGTTCCGCCCGCGGGGCGCCCGCCACCTGCGGCGGACCGCCTAGCGGCAGCGGTCGACGGCCTCGATCGTGCGCGCCGCCTCGCCGAGCGCCGCCCGCAGCACGACGGGGTCCGTCGCCTCGGAGAACGCGGCCTCCGGCGCGACGAGCCAGCCGGTGCCGGTGAGGGGCGGCGGCTCCGCCGGGTCCACCTGGAAGCCGCGGCCGTGCGTCTGGGTGCAGGCGCTGCCCGGGACGTCCCAGGCGTCCGCCGTGCCGGGCGGCACCAGGAAGCCGAGGGTGTCGCACTCTCCGTCGTGCAGCACGGGGCCGACGCCGTCACGCAGCCGCAGGATGTCGACCGCCTCCAGGCCCTGCCGGGCCGGCACGGTGACGAGGTCGCACTGCCCGGCGTCGACGGCCTCCTGGGCCGCGCACGGGGACGGCGACGGGCTGTGGTCCTCACGCGGCAGGTGCAGGGCCGTCGTCCGCGAGCTGCTGATGTCCACTCCGGCCTCCACCAAGGGAAACCCCTCCTCCGCCGTGCCACTCCGCGTCGAGCGCGCTCATGGGTACAACGCGCGAACCACGTCAACGGCAACGGCGCCATGCCGTCACAAAGGATGGCACTTCATGGCGGATCACGGGTGGGATATCCGTTTTGTAGCCAAACAGGGGGTAGTGGCCCTCTCGTTGCCGGTACGGTCTTCTCCGCCGAACGGCAGCTCCGGCGCTCGGCAGCCCGAAGGGCAGCAACAGCCCACGCCCCCGTTCGTATCCCGGGGGGCGGCATTCGCCAGGGAGAGGGGCTGGCCATGGCGTCGTCCCACGCGTCACCTCCACCCCGCCCGAACGAGGCGTTCCGGCAGTTGCGGGGCAGCCGGTCGCCGGCCGAGTTCGCGGCGGCCGTACGGCGCGCGGCCCGGGAGATCGGCGAGCAGGTCTCGTGCGACGCGCGCTACATCGGGCGCGTGGAGTCCGGCGAGATCCGCTGCCCCAACTACGCCTACGAGCGGGTGTTCCGGCACATGTTCCCCGGAAGGGAACCGGCGGACATGGGTTTCACGCCGCGGAACGTGGTACGCGGCAAGAGGGCGCGCGGAACCGCCGAGGCGTCGCCGCGGGAGTCCGGGGAGCCGCTCGTCGAGCGCGCCCCGGCCGCTCCCGGCATTCCCTTCGACAGCCACAAGGAGAGCGACGTGTTGCGTCGCGCGTTCATGACCAGCGGCACCGCGGCGATGGCGGCGGTCTCCCTGGGCGCCGTCGTCCCGGCCCCCCGCTCCCCGCGCCACGCGGGCGAGCCCGAGGCGGCGGCCGTCGAACAGGCCGTACGCCGTATCCGGCTGCTGGACGACCGGCACGGCGCGGACGGCCTCTACCGGCGTGCCGCACAGCCGCTGCGGGTGGCGTACGAACTGCTGGACGCGGACACCCGGCGGCAGTCGGTCGCGGACCGGCTGCACTCGGGGGCGGGCGAACTGGCGATCTCCGTCGGCTGGCTGGCCCACGACTCGGGCCGCTTCGCGGACGCCCGCTCGCACTACGCGGAGGCGCTCGCCACGGCGCGGGTCGCCGGGGACCCCGCGCTGGAGGCGCACGCCTTCTGCAACACCTCCTTCCTCGCGCGCGACGCGGAGCGCCCGCGGGAGGCCGTCCGGGCGGCGCAGGCGGCGCAGCGGGCCGGGCGGCAATTGGCGTCACCGCGGCTGATGTCCCTGCTGGCCCTGCGCGAGGCCGGCGGCTGGGCCGGGCTCGGGGACCGGGGGGCGTGCGAGGAGGCGCTGACACGGGCGCGGGCGCTCTTCGAGCGCGGGTCCGCCGACGCGGATCCGGAGTGGATGTCCTTCTTCGGCGAGGCGGAGCTGGAGGGGCTGGAGGCTCAGTGCTGGTCGGCGCTCGGCGACTGGGCGCGCGCGGCGGACCACGCGCGGCGCGCGGTCGACCTCCAGAACCCGCACTTCGCCCGCAACATCGCGCTGTTCACCACCCAGCTCGCGAGCGACCTGGCCCACGGCGGCGAGCCGGACGCGGCGGCCGCAGCGGGTGACCGGGCACTGGACCTGCTGACGGAGGTCCACTCGACGCGGATCAGGACCATGCTGGCCGCGACGGCCCGCCGCCTCCGCCACCACCCCCGCGAGACGGAGGGCTTCCTGACGCGCTACCGGCACGCGGTGGCGAACGGCGGGTAGTTGGGGCCGGTCCGGCAGATCTTGTGGCCGGTTCCGCGGGTGGCCGTCATCCGCACCACCGCGGCGCGGACGCGCCGGAAGGGCGCCCCGCCGCAGACTGCCCACAGCCCGGCGACGATCCGCCGGACGGGCCGAGCTGCGTGGACCGAGCCCGCGGCCCGCGGTCGAAGGCTCCGTCACCTTCGTCTTCGAGGTCGTCGGGCTACCGAGCCCGCGGCCCGCAGGCGAAGGCGCCACAGTCCGTGGCAATCCAGCCCGTTGGGGGCACCTCCCAGCGGTAGCTGGGGGAGTTTGAGGACACCGCCGCGCAGCGGTGGTGCGGACGACACGGCCCGCAGAAGGACGACGGGGCTCAGCCACTCACATCCGCTGCGTCACGCCAAGTGCCCCGTGTCGTTCCACCGCTCGATCGCCGGCGCGTCGTACGCCCAGCCCAGGATCGACAGCGACGTGGGGTCCAGGCGGATACGCGCCGCGAAGGACACGTCGAGGCCCAGCCAGCGCGCCCCGATCGTCCGCAGGATGTGTCCGTGCGCGAAGATCAGCACGTCGCGGTCGGCCGAGCGCGCCCACTGGACGACCTCGTCGGCGCGGGCGCCGACCTCCGCCAGGGTCTCGCCCTCCGGGACGCCGTCGCGCCAGATCAACCAGCCGGGGCGCTGCGCCTTGATCTCGGCCGGGGTCATCCCCTCGTACGCGCCGTAGTCCCATTCCATCAGCGCGTCCCAGTCGGTGGCCCGGTCGCCGAAGCCGGCCAGCTCGCAGGTCTCCTTGGCGCGCACCAGGGGGCTCGTACGGATCTCGACGTCCCGCAGCCCGTCCCAGGGGGCACGGTGCAGGCGCTCGCCGAGCAGCTTCGCGCCGCGCCGGCCCTCGTCGAGGAGCGGGATGTCCGTGCGGCCGGTGTGCTTGCCGGACAGCGACCACTCCGTCTGTCCGTGCCGGGCCAGCAGGATGCGCGGTGCCATGACGAGGGACCCTTCAGAAGATTTCGGTGATTTTGGCTACAGATGGCGGCAGATAATTACAAGCTCTGCCAGAACCGATCCGCTCGTTCTCCATCATCGCTCACACCCACCTCAGGCAACCCTCCAGTGGCTTCCGGCGTCTCCTCCCTCGCACTCCGCCCACCCTCGCCGAACGGCGGGCGAACTGGGCGTTTCCGATAAGCCGCGGGCCGGTGTGCGAACGATGCGGCGTACACCGTACGGTGGCATGCGCGCTTGTTGGCCGCCTGAACACATGGAGAGCGTCCGGATGTACCGCACCGCACCACTCGGGAAGCGGCCGCGCTGGTGGACCGAGCTGCCACTGATCGCCGTGGTGTACGCGCTGTACTCGGCGGGCCGCCTGCTGGTCAGGCAGGACGTGCAGACGGCCGTCGACCACGGGCTGTCGATCCTCGACCTCGAGAAGACCTTCCGAATAAATTTCGAGCACCCGCTCAACCGGCTGCTCACGGACCACCCGGCCCTCGGCATACCCGCCGACTTCGCCTACGCGTCCCTGCACTACATCCTCACCCCGGCGATCCTGGTCTGGGCCTTCCGCCGCCGCCCGGCCGACTACCGCTTCCTGCGCAGCTGGCTGATGATCTCCACCCTCATCGGCCTCATAGGCTTCACCCTGCTGCCCACCTGCCCGCCCCGGCTGCTGGACCCGGCCGAGGGCTTCGTCGACACGATGCGCATGTACGCCGAGTACGGCTGGTGGGGCGGCGACGCCAGTGCCCCGAGGGGCCTCGGCGGGATGACCAACCAGTACGCCGCGATGCCGAGCCTGCACGTCGGCTGGGCCCTGTGGTGCGGCGTCGTGATGTACCGCTACGGCCGCACCCCCTGGGCGAAGATCGCCGGTGTCGTCTATCCGCTGTCGATCACCTTCGTGGTGATGGGCACCGCCAACCACTACTTCCTGGACGCCGTCGCGGGGGCGGCCGTCATGGGTGTGGGCTTCCTGCTGGCCAAGCCCGCGCTGCGGGCCGTCGACCGGATCACGAGACGCCTCTCCCGGTCGACAGGCAAGGAAACCGCCGGTACGCCCGCGAATGTCGGTGCCGGATGCGAGACTTCGGCAGGTACAGCGCTTCCCCGGGGCGCGGCCTCCGGCTCCCCGGCCGGAGACGGCTCCCGGGGCGCGCCGGAGAGACTTCGCGAGGCGGACGCCAGTGACCAGATCCCTCGACAGCCGGGCTCCGGCGGGGCCGGAGACAGCCGCGCCGGCGGCGCTGCGACAGCGGCTCGCTGAGCTGCGCGGGCCGGGCACCGCCGCCCGCCCGCTGGACGCCCGCGCCCTGGCGGCCCTGGCCGCCAACCCCGGCTGCCGGCGCCGGGCGCTGCTGGACGGCGCCGGGGTCGACAAGGGCGCGCTGGCCCGGGCCCTGGGCTCCCCGGCGACCTTCGGGCAGTCGCAGTTCGCCCTGGTGCGGGGCCACTCCTTCGAGCAGCGGGTCAAGGCCGACGGCGGGGCCGCCCTGATCCGCCTGCTGCACGAGCGGCTGGCCGACGGCACTCCGGAGCCGGACGCCGTCGACACCCCCGACCTCTCCGCCGCCGGCCCCGAGGGCCGCACCGCGCGTACGGCGCTGGCCCTGCGCGAGGCCACCGCCGCCGGGCGCTGGGCGCTCCTGGACCACCCTCTGCTGGCCCTGAGTGTCGCGGGCACGCCCGCCTATCTGGAGCCGGACGCCGTGGTCGTCCACCCCGACGGGAGCTGGACCGTCGTGGAGATCAAGTCCTTCGCGATGGTCGACGGCGCGGCGGACGCCACGAAGGTGGGCGCGGCGGCCCGGCAGGCCGCGGTCTACGCCCTCGCCCTGGAGGACGTGGCGGCGCGGCTGGCGGCCGCCCCGCGCGTGCACGCGCGCGTGCTGCTCGTCTGCCCCAAGGACTTCTCCAACCTCCCCGCCGCCGCGCTCGTCGACGTACGCAAGCAACTGGCGACCACCCGGCGGCAGCTCGGCCGGCTGTCCCGCGTCGAGGACATCGCGGCCGCCCTGCCCGAGGGCACCACCTTCGACCTGCGCCTCGCCGAGGACGGCCGCACAGCGACGCGCCCCGTGGAAGAGCTGCTGGACGCCGTCGAGTGCGTCGAGGCTGCGTACGCCCCGGAGTGCCTGGCCGCGTGCGAGCTGGCCTTCCACTGCCGGGCGCGCGCCCGGCGGGCGGGCGCGGTGGAGTCCCTGGGGCGCGGCCTGCGCGGGGAGCTCGGCGGGCTGACCACGGTGGAGTCGGTGCTGTCCGCCGCCCTGGGCGGGACCGGCGACCCCGAGGACCCGGCCGTCGCCGCCCTGCGCCGCGCGGCCGCCCTGCGCGCGGAAGCGCTGGCCCTGGCGGGCACGGGTACGGAGGCCGCCGTATGACGACGCCCGGCGGACGGAAAGAGGCCGTATGTCGCTGATCACCTCGCTCGCGCGCATGGAAGCCGTGCGGGACGGCAGGGCCCGGCCCCTGGCGACCGTGCGGCACCGGCACCTCGCGGAGCGCCCGCTCGTCTTCGTGCCCCTCACCACGGCCGGTGAGGCGGGCGCCCCACTGGGCGCGCTGGTGGGCACCGACCGGGACGCGCCCCGACTGCTGGTGGTGCCGCAACCGCGCGACAGGGACCTGCGGTTCGCCTTCCTCGCCGAGCTGGCCGACGCGGTGCTGCCCTACGTCGAGGAATTCGCCGACGCGGTCGAGAGGGAGGAGCGCAAGGAGACCGACCCGGAGACCGGCAGGAAAGTGCCGGTCGAGGTCGAGCTGTGCGCACAGGCCCCGCAACTGCTGGTGCCGGGCACCGCGGCGGTGGAGTACGTACGGCTGCTGGGCCGCTCCATGCGGTTCCGGCGCACCGCCGAGCAGGATCCGGAGGCGGCGTATCCCGCGCCCCCGCGCGTGCCGCTGCTCGGCCGCTGGCTGACGCACTTCGGGGAGCGGGCGCGGGTGCCCGGCTCGTCGTTGCTGCTGCCGATGACGCAGCTGCTGAGCAGACACTGGGCGACGGGGCAGAGCAATCTGGAGGACCAGCACCTGGGCGCGCTGCTCGCCTGGATCGCCCCGTCGCCCGGCTCTACGGGCGCGGAGGCGGCGCTCCGCGCGGAGCTGGCCCGGGACGGTGACGGCCTGCTGCTCCAGCCCCCGGCGGGTCCCGCGACGGACCCGGCGTTCGACAACAAACGGCTGGCGCCCGCCACGGCCCGCTTCGACCGCGCCCGCGCGGAGGCGGCGGAGGCGGCCGCGGCGCTGGAGGCGGCAGGGCCGGCGGGCGCGTCCATGGCCCGGGCCCGGCAGCGTGCCGCCGCGGCCGCGCGGGAGAGTGCCGAGCGGGAGATCCGCGCGCTGCTGGAGTCGCAGCTGCGGCCCACTTGGGACGCCGTCTGGCAGGGCGTCGACCTGCTGCGCGGCCTGCGCGCGGGCGAGCGGGTGGCCGACCGGTGGAAGCGGGACCGGTGGTCGTACACAGCGCACCGCGACCGCGTACGGGCCGGGGAGCCGCCGCAGCCCCGGCGGGACGACGCGGTGACGGCCGCCCGGAAGCTGGCCGCGCGGGAGACGGCGCTCGCGCAGCTCGACGCCCAGGAGGCGCTGGACGACCCGCTGGTGATGGCCACGCGGCGGCTGTCCGGGGAGGCGTTCGCGGGCGAGGTCACCGAGGTGGTGATGGAGTATTCGACGGCGAAGGTGCCGCGTCCGCGGCCCCTGGTGACGGTGCGCACGGACGACGCCCCGCTGCTCGCGGAGGGGGCGAAGGTCCACCGGGCGCACGGCGCGAGCGCGCAGACGGCGGAGTTCGTCGGCCCGGTGGCGGGCGAGCCCGGCGTGCTGACGGTGCGGCTGACCGGTGGCATGGGCCGGGGCAAGGTCCCCGACGCGGGTTCGGTGCCGGAGAAGGGCGACCGCGTCTGCTGGACCCTCTTCGAGCACTCCCCGCGCGGCGGGCCCGAGCTGCCCGACCCCGAGCGGACGCCCTGGACCCACGGCGGCCCGCCGGGCGAGGCCGTGGAAGCCCCCGATCCGGTGACTCCGGAGGACCACCTGTGAACGTGACGGAGGACCGGCTGTGAACCCGACCGACGCGGCGCCCGCCGTCCCGGCGGCGCGGTCCCGCCCCGCCCCCGGATTCGACCCGTCCGCGGCGGCCGGCGCCGCGACCGACGCGATCCTGCGCGACACTCTGCACGGCACGCACCGCGGCGTCGTCGTCGACTCCCCGCCGGGCGCGGGCAAGTCGACGCTGGTCGTGCGGGCCGCGCGGGAGCTGGCGGCCGCGGGCCGCCCGCTGATGATCGTCGCGCAGACCAACGCCCAGGTCGACGACCTGGTGCTGCGGCTGGCCGCGAAGGACCCGGAGCTGCCGGTCGGGCGGCTGCACAGCAACGAGGCCCAGCCGTACGACCTGGCGCTGGACGCGCTCCCGTCGGTGGTGAAGTCGGCGCGGGCCGCCGACCTCGCGGGGCTCGACGTGGTGGTCTCCACGGCCGCGAAGTGGGCGCACACCAAGGTCACCGAGCCCTGGGGGCACGCGATCGTCGACGAGGCCTACCAGATGCGCTCCGACGCGCTGCTCGCGGTGGCCGGGCTCTTCGAACGGGCGCTGTTCGTCGGCGACCCGGGGCAGTTGGACCCCTTCAGCGTGGTGGGCGCGGAGGGGGCGGCGCAGTGGGCCGGGCTGTCGTACGACCCTTCGGCGAGCGCGGTGTCCACCCTGCTCGCCCACAACCCGGGCCTGCCCCAGCACCGGCTGCCCGTCTCCTGGCGGCTGCCCGCCTCGGCCGCGCCGCTGGTGTCGGCGGCCTTCTATCCGTACACGCCCTTCCGCAGCGGCACCGGGTACGGCGACCGGCGGCTGGCCTTCGGGGTGCCGTCGGACGGCTCGGCGCCGGACCGGGTGCTCGACGAGGCCGCCGAGACGGGCTGGGGCCTGCTGGAGCTGCCCGCCCGCAGGACGCCGCGCACGGACCCGGAGGCGGTGGGCGCGGTGGCCCACGTCGTCCGGCGGCTGCTGGACCGCGGCGGCGCGGCCACGAGCGAGCTCTCCCCCGACCCGGTGCCGCTCACGGCGGACCGGATCGCGGTGGGCACGGCCCACCGCGACCAGGCGGCCGCCGTGCGGTCGGCGCTGGCCGGGCTGGGGGTACGCGGGGTGACCGTGGACACGGCGAACCGGCTCCAGGGCCGGGAGTTCGACGTGACCGTGGTGCTGCACCCGCTGTCCGGCCGCCCGGACGCGACCGCCTTCCACCTGGAGACGGGCCGCCTGTGCGTGCTGGCGTCACGCCACCGGCACGCGTGCGTGGTGGTGGGCCGGGCGGGCGTCGACCAGCTCCTGGACGAACACCCGTCGACGGATCCGGTGCGCCTGGGAGTGACGGTGAAGTTCCCGGACGGGTGGGAGGCGAACCACGCGGTATGGGCCCACCTGACAGAACACCGAGTGGCCTGGCGGCCGTGAACCGGCGTTCCGCCGCTTGCCCCCACGAACGCCGCCCTCCCGCCGGACGGAGTCCGGCACGCCGCCGGAGGCGCCCAAGGGAAACAGCCCGGACGGCTGGAAGGCGAACCACGCGGTATGGGCCCACCTGGCGGAACACCGGGTCGCCTGGCGGCCGTGATGCCGGGATTTGTTCGCGTCCGCTGGAGTGCCCCGTCGGCCTGGTGCGCGGCCGCAACATGTGGACTGGTCGCTTACGGAGGCGCGGCCCCGCCCGCTGGGCCCACTTGCGCGGCGCAGGACAATGGATGACGGTGCAGACGATCCTGGAGGTATGTACATGTGCGAGCCGAAGCCGGCTCCCGGCGCGCGCGACAGTGGGCCGCGCCGCTTGAAGCCCGCGCAGCTGCTCTTCGAGCCGCCCGAGGCCCTCGCCGACCCGGAGCACTTCTTCGACCTGGAATCGATCGAGGACCCGCGCGAGCTGCTGGCCCGTTCCACCGAGCTGGCGCTGGCCTTCCGCGCGGCGGCCGACAGAGCGATCGAGTTCCAGGCGGTCGCCGCGGCCCAGCTCGCCGACCCCCGGCGCTTCGACAGGCTGCCGCCCGCGGTGATCGCGGAGCGCGCCGAGTGGAGCGAGGACTACGCGAAGAAGATGGTCGAGTTCGGCCGTGACCTGCTGCGGGGCAGCAGCACCGTCGACTGATCCGCACGGCCCGTGGTCCGCCGACCATGGGCCGTTGGCATATGCGCGGCGGAAGATAGCGCACCGCCCGCACCGCTGTCCCGATTTCCCGTAACTACCGCGAGCGGGCGGGGGTGTGGCGCAGACCATAGGGCATGAGCTCCCGGCCGAACGACCCGCGCCCCATCCGTTTCCGGCAGACCACGCCCCGGCGCGCCGCACCGCCGCACGCCGCGTACCGGTCCGCCGCCTCCCACGTCACCCTCGCGGGGGCCGACTGGCTCGCTTCCGCCGGTGCGGCTCCGCATCACGTGCACGCCCTGTGGGCGGAGAACCCGGGCGCCCCCATGGTGCTGCCGTGCGGCACGGCGTTCGACGTGGTCGGGCTCCCGGCCCTCTTCGGGCGCAAGGTCCTGGACCGGTTATGGGCGGACGGGCCCGGGTCCGGGCCGGTCGCCGTCCAGCGCGGCCGCCTGCTGCTCTTCGCCGCCCCCGGCACGGCCCAGCGGCTGCCCGCGCTGCTGACGTGGGAGGAGTGGGCCCGTGCGATGCCGCCGCTGCTGTGCCACGGCACGGGCGACGCGGTGACGGTCCCCCCGCTCTATCCGGCCGCCGAGGACGAGCCCGTGCCCCCGGCGTCGCGCTGGCTGGTCGCTCCCGAGTTGCGCCACCCCTGGCTGCCGGACGCCGAGGTGCTGCTGTGGGCGTGCGTACGGGTCACCCGGGAGGCCGCGGGCCCGGACCTCAGGAGCGGCGGCGCGCACCCCGAGGACGCCACGGCCGCCACGGCCACCCGTGTGACCAGCACACCCGCGCATTCTCCCGGCTGAAACATGCGGATTTTCGTTCCACCGGATCAGGGTGCTAAAGTCTTCCACGTCAGCAAGCGCCGCTAGCTCAGTTGGTTAGAGCAGCTGACTCTTAATCAGCGGGTCCGGGGTTCGAGTCCCTGGCGGCGCACAGACAGAAGAAGGCCCCCCACCTCGGTGGGGGGCCTTCTTCGTGCGCGGGACCGTCCGCCGTCAGTCCCGGGTCACGACGACCGTCCAGGAGCCGCCCGCCGTCCGGCCCCGTACGGACACCCGCACCCCGTCGGCCTCCGAGCGCAGGGACTCCCCCACGCCGAGCGGCGCGTCGGCGAGCGCGGGGTAGACCGACTCGCCCCAGCACGCCTGGTGGCCGGGGTGGCCGTCCAGCACCTGCACGGGCCCGTTGCCGGAGGCGGTGTCGCTCTGCACGCGGTAGACGAGCACGCCCTCCGTGCAGGTGGCGGCGTCATTGCCGGCCGCGGAGCGGGCCTCGACGGCGATGGCGCTCTCCGGGCCCGTACGGACCACGACCATGCGGGTCCGGTTGTCGCCGCCCGGTTTCATCGGGGCCTCCAGGGGCTGGATGGTGTGCAGGCTGCTGCCGCGCCCCCGGACGCAGGCGACCTGTCGCGAGCCGAGCCAGCCGAGCTTCCACTTGTGCCAGCCGAAGGGGTCCGAGGCCAGTCCGAACTGGCTGCCCATGAGGTCCCAGTCGCCGACGTGGGTGTCCCAGTCGCCCTTGCCGTCCTGCGGGCGGTGATAGAGGTCGGGCAGGTCCAGGACGTGGCCGGTCTCGTGGGCGAGGACGTTGCGGTCCGGCGGGTGGTGCTCGAAGACGGTGACGACGCGGCGCAGCGTGGTGCCGTCGACCTGGACGGGGTGGTCGAGGTTGACGACCTTGGTCGCGTCGGAGTCGACGCCGGGGGCGTCGGGGTCGGCGACGAAGTAGACGAGGTCGTAGCGGCTGAAGTCGACGTCGGCGTCGGCCACGGCGATGGCGTCCCGCAGGTATTCGGAGCGCTGGTCGCCGTCCCAGTCCCGCTGTATGTGGTACGAGGTGGCGGGCCGGGGCATCCGCAGCCACTTCTTCAGCGGGTGGGCCTGGAGGGAGAACCGCCCGTAGGAGGCCCGCTCGAAGAAGCGGGAGGTGGCGGGGAAGTGATCGGCCGCGAGCCGCTCCGGGGAGACCTCGGGCTTGGAGTCCGGGAAGGACAGGAAGATCATCACGGCGTCGAGCCGGCCGACGGGCCGGGGGTAGGCCGGGTTCCAGGTGTCGAGCCCCTCGGAGTGGTGGGCCTGGCTGCGCGGCAGCGCGCACGGCCCGCCGGGCCCCACCGCGTGCGCCGGTCCGGCGACGACGGTGGTGGCGATCGCACAGAGGGCGGTCAGGACGGCGCCGACGCGACGCAGTCGCGGCCGCGGCCGGTCCACCCCCATGGGTGTCTGCGGACGCACCACGTCGACCTCCCGGGACGGATTCGGGACACCTCATCCAGCCTCATTGGATTTGTGGTGATATGCCCGTTTCTATTACCCCGGTCGAGTGACTAAGCCGACTTCTGGGTACATCACACTCAGTCACTGACGGTCAATCGAGACGGCGCGGCGCCATCAGCTCAGCCAGGAGCGCGCAGGGTCGATCAGGAAGGGACAAAGGGGAGAAGGCACCCGGAGCCCCGAGGGCCGGGCCGCTGGAACGGGCCACGTGCGCGCTCTATGATCGCCACATTTCCAGCACGGATTCCCCCGGACAGGCGGCCGCCAGCCGTGTGTTCGGACGTACGTACGAGATCCATGAGACCCATACGAAGCCAGTGCGGAACGAATGCCATGCGGGAGCGAGCGGTGAGCGGAACCCTCGACAGCCAGGGCGGCGCGCCCGGCTCAACGCCTACAGTCGTCACGCAACGTAATGAATCCAGCGATTTTCGCGCCGCCTTCAACGCCGCGCAGCTCGCCATGGCCGTGGTGGGCCGCGACGGGCTGGTGCGCACCGCCAACCACGCGCTCGGCGAGCTGCTGGGCACCGACCCGGCCCGGCTCGCCGACGCGCCGGCCGCCGATCTCACCGGGCTGCGCGAGGACTCGCGCACCTGGCTCGCCTATCGCGAGGTGCTGCTCGGCCGCCGCGAGCGGCTGCACTGCACGCGCCGGCTGCGGCCGCGCGGCGGGCAGGGGATGTGGGCCGAGGTGATCGTCACGCCGCTGCCCGACAGCTGCGACACCCTGCTGTCGGTCGCCGACATCAGCGACCGGCGCGATCTGCGCGCCCGGCTGCGGCACTTGAGAATGCACGACCCGGTGACCCGGCTGCCCAACCGGAGCCTCTTCTTCGAGCGGCTGACCACGGCGCTCACCAGCGGAGCGGTCGCGCACGGCGGGCGCGGCCGGATCGGGCTGTGCTATCTCGACATCGACGGCTTCAAGGCGATCAACGACACCCTCGGCCACCGGGCCGGCGACCGGCTGCTGAGCGCGGTGGCGAAGCGGCTGACGGAGTGCGCGGCGCCGGGCGGCCATCTGGTGGCCCGGCTCGGGGGCGACGAGTTCGCCCTGCTGGTCGAGGAGTCGGCGGGCACGGAGCAGCTCGTCGCCCTCGCCGCGGCCGTCCAGACCAAGCTGCAACGGCCGTTCGAGGTGGCGGGCCAGCGGCTGGCCGTGTCGGCGAGCATCGGGGTCGTCGAGCGGCCGGCCGCGGGGACGCACGCCACGGAGCTGATGCAGGCCGCTGACACCACGCTGTACTGGGCCAAGGCCGACGGCAAGGCGCGCTGGACCCTCTTCGACCCCGAGCGCAACGCCCACCGGATGACCCGCCAGGCCCTCTCCAGCACGCTGCGCCCGGCGGTCGAGCGGGGCGAGTTCGTGCTCCAGTACCAGCCGCTGGTGGGGCTGGGCGACGGGGTCGTGCGCGGCGTGGAGGCGCTGGTGCGGTGGCGCCACCCTCAGTTCGGGATGCTCTCGCCGAATCGGTTCATCGGGCTGGCCGAGGAGACGGGCGCGATCGTCCCGCTCGGCCGCTGGGTGCTCGCGACGGCCTGCCGTCAGGCGCGGCGCTGGCAGCTGGACCACCCGCGGGCGCCGATCGTCGTCAGCGTCAACGTGGCCGTACGGCAGGTCTGGGACTCCGACCTGGTCGCGGACGTGGCGACGATCCTCGCCGAGACGGGGCTGCCGCCGCGCCTGCTCCAGCTGGAGCTCACGGAGTCCGCCGTGATGGGCTCGGCCGGGCGGCCGCTGCAACAGCTGCAACAGCTCAGCGACATGGGGGTGGCCATCGCCATCGACGACTTCGGCACGGGCTACTCCAACCTCGCCTACCTCAGCCGGCTGCCGGTCTCCACGCTCAAGCTCGACGGCTCCTTCGTCCACGGCTTCCGCTCGGAGGAGCCGCCGAACCCGGCCGACGAGACGATCGTCGAGGCACTGGTCCAGCTGGCGCACCGGCTGGGCATCAAGGTGACGGCGGAGTGCGTGGAGAGCGCGGAGCAGGCCGAACGACTGGGCCGCATCGGCTGCGACACGGGCCAGGGCTGGTTCTACTCCCGCCCCGTCCCGGCGGACTCGATCTCGGCCCTGCTGGAGACGGTGGGGGTGGGCCGGTTCTGAGGCCGTCGTGCCGGACGGGCCCCCGTCCGGCACGACGCGCCGCCCTACTTCCCCGGCAGCCCGAACGCGTCGGCGATCAAGTCGAAGCTGTGCAGCCGCGCGTCCGCGCCGTGCGCGTTGGAGGTGATCATCAGCTCGTCCACGCCCGTCCGCTTGACCAGGCCCCGCAGCCCCTCGGCCACCTCGTCCGGCGTGCCGTGGACGACGTTCGCCAGCCAGCTGTCGACGAACTCCCGCTCGCCCGCGCGGTAGTCGTACGCCTCCGTCTCCTCCGGCGTCGGGATCAGACCGGGCCGCCCCGTGCGCAGCCGCAGCATCGAGAGCGCCCCGGTGCGCACCTGGCGGAGGGCCTCGGCAGCGTCCGGCGCGGCGAACGCCTGGACGCCGATCTTGGCGTACGGCCGGTCGAGGATCTCGGACGGCCGGAAGGACTCGCGGTAGAGGTCGAGTGCCGGAACCGTGTTCGCCGAGGAGAAGTGGTGCGCGAAGGAGAACGGCAGGCCGAGCACACCGGCGAGCCGCGCGCTGAAGCCGGAGGAGCCGAGCAGCCAGATCGAGGGGCGGTCGGCCCGCTGCACCCCGCCGGGAACCCGGCCCTGGACGGGCCCCGGCACCGCGTGGATGCGGGAGTAGGGGTGCCCGTCGGGGAAGTCGTCGTCCAGGAAGCGGGTCAGCTCGGAGAGCTGCTGCGGGAAGTCGTCCGCGTCCTCCCGGAGCCGGTCCGCGCGGCGCAGCGCGGCGGCGGTCGCGCCGTCCGTGCCGGGCGCGCGCCCCAGGCCGAGGTCGATGCGCCCCGGGGCGAACGCTTCGAGGGTGCCGAACTGCTCGGCTATGACGAGCGGCGCGTGGTTGGGCAGCATCACGCCGCCGGAACCGAGGCGGATGCGGTCGGTGTGGGCCGCGATGTGGGCGAGGACGACGGCCGGGGAGGAGCTGGCGATGCCGGGCATCGAGTGGTGCTCGGCGACCCAGAAGCGGTGGAAGCCCCGCCGCTCGGCCAGCCGCGCCAGCTCGACGGAGGTGCGGAGCGCCTGCCCGGCGGTCCGGCCGCTGCCGACGGTCGCGAGGTCCAGTACGGACAGAGGGACGGGCGCGCTGCCCTCTGCCGTGCCCCGGATGAAGTCACCGTCCTGTACATCGGCCACGGTGGTCCGCCTTCCTGATCGCCCGCGGCACTCCCGTGCCGCACTCCGGTCGTCTCGCTTTCGCCGGGAGCAACCGGAGAGACTCTCCGCTTATTCCCGCGGCGGGCAGCTTTCCCGATCTTTCCCCCCGCCCCCGCCGTACCCACATGACAACCGCATATGCCAAGGTGGCGCGCCCCAGGACAGCGCCTTGCCAGTTGGCCGCGGTCTGGTCAACACCCTCTCTCCGGCACCCTTTTCGCGGTTATCGTGAGAGCGGGAAACTCGACGGAAAGCCCGCTAGGGGGAAACCGTGGCGCTCAAACACGAGCCGACCGCGCCGTTCCACTCGGTGCAGTACGCCCTCCGGGTGCTGGACACGGTCACGAGACGCCCCGGCGGCGTGACCGAGGCACTCATCTCACGCGAGACCGGTCTGCCCGTCGCGCTCCTCTCGCCGTTACTGCTGATGCTCCGCCGCGAGGGCTACGTCGAGCGGCTCGCCGACGGCGCGTACACCGTCGGCGGCTCCCTGGCCCTGCTGGGCTCCGCCGAGGACCGCGCCCACGCCCTGCGGCTCAAGCTGCGGCAGTCGCTGTCGGAGCTGCGCGACTCCGTCGGCGCCGCCGTCTACCTGAGCCGCTACGTCGACGGCGAGATCAGGATCACGGACTACGCGGACAGCCCGCAGACCCCCAAGGTCCACGAATGGGTCGACTTCCGCTCCGCCGCCCACGCCAGCGCCATCGGGAAGTGCCTGCTCACCCAGCTCGACCACGACGACCGCCGCGATCACCTCTCGCGCCACAGGACGGCCCGGCTCACCTCCCGGACGATCACCAGTGAGCAGGCCCTCTTCCGCAGGCTCGACGCCCAGCCCGCGACCGTGCCCGTCCTCGATCTCCAGGAGTACGCGGTGGGCACGGTGTGCGCGGCCGTGCCGATCACGGCGGGACGTTCGGTCGGCTGCCTGGCACTCTCGCTCCCGCTGACCGACGCCCACCGGCTTCGGCAGGCGGCCGACACCCTGAACCGGCGGGCGACGCCCGTGCTGCTGTCGATGGCCCTCTGATCCCGCCGGCCCGGGCGCCGGGTCGGCGGGTGGTCGGGAGCACCTGTTCGGACCAGGTATATTTATCTCTGTCAGCAGGCGCCGCTAGCTCAGTTGGTTAGAGCAGCTGACTCTTAATCAGCGGGTCCGGGGTTCGAGTCCCTGGCGGCGCACAGACAGAAGAAGGCCCCTCACCACGGTGAGGGGCCTTCTTCGTGTACAGAAGCGGGGACGACAACGGGTACGCGACCGGGGGCATGACAAAAGTCATCGTGGACCCATGATGTCCGGGCCTGCCACCGGGTCACCCCCGCCGGAAGAATTCTTCCCATGGACACCACGACGACCGCCCCCGCCACTGGCACCGGCACCGCCACCGTGCAGCCGGCCGACATCAAGCCGCTGCCCCTCTGGTACTTCGGCTTCGAGGCCGTGGCCTCCGGCGCGTACGACCTGTACAAGGCGTTCCCGCAGATCCTCTGGGTGCTGGGCGCGCTCGCCGTGGTCAACCTCGTCGTCTCCCTGACCGTCCTGCGCCCCCGGCTCCAGCTGGCCAAGCGGCTATGGCGCGGCAAGAGCACCCGCAAGATCGCCATCGGGCTGCTCACCCTCCGGCTCGGCAGCCACTTCGTGCTGGCCCTGCTGGGCATGTCGGTGGTCTCCACCGCGGGCCACCTCGCCTTCGCCGCGGTGATGGCCGCCATAACCGGCCCGCTCCTCTGGTTCGCCCAGCGCACCGCGCTGCGGGCGCTCGCCTCCGAGGACGCCCGCGCGGCGGAGCTCGCCGCCCGGGAGGCGTGACCGGCGGGCCCGTAGCATGGAGGGCCCACCGCTCGCACGAGAAGTCCGCGTCGCGGAGCCCGTACGAGCAAGAGCGACAGGAAGGAGCAGTACGTGCCGCAGCACCGCCGTCCATCGGCCGCCGCCGTGCTCCTGCTCCTCCTCGCGGTCGTCTTCGGCCCGTCCCTCGCCGGGACGGGCCCGTTCGCGTCCGCGTCCGCGTCCGGGAAGGGGGCCGCGGTCTCGAAGGTGGCGGAGGCCGCCCGGCAGACCCCTGTTCCCGCACCCGGGTCCCAGGCCCGGCCGCACGCCGCGGACGCCTTCGGCTCGGGCGGCACCTGCAAGCAGCAGGACGCGCCCCTCAGCGGCACCCAGGCGGTCGTCCCCCACGGCCACACCGACCCGCTGACCGGCCCCGGCGCCGGCCGGGCCGCCCTGCCCGAGGGGCACGCGCCCCGGCCGGGCGCCCCCCGCGCGCCGCCCGTCCCGGTCGGCGGCTGCGCCGAGCTCCTCCCCGTCCTACGGATCTAGACCGCCCGCCCACGGCCCGCGCACCGGGCCGTGCCCCGGCATGTCCAGATTTCCGTACGCCCCAGGGAGCACTCCCCCATGTCCGCACGTCTCTCCTCACCCTCCCGCCGCATCGCCGCGATCGGCGCGGTGGTCGCCCTCGTGGTCGCGCTCGTCGCCACGGGCATCGCGATCGGCAAGAACTCCGGCGGCTCCGGCAAGCGCGAACCCGCCGCCGGGGCCGCCGGGGAAACCTCCCCCTCCGCCGACGAGCGGCAGAAGGTCTACGCGCAGCTGGAGAAGGCCAGCGTCCGCCGCGGCGGCGACGACCCGCTGGCCGTCGGCAAGGCCGACGCACCCGTGGTCCTCGTGGAGTACGCCGACTACCAGTGTTCGTACTGCGGCAAGTTCACCCGCGACAGCCAGCCCGAGCTGGTCAAGAAGTATGTGGACGAGGGCACGCTGCGCATCGAGTTCCGCAACTTCCCGATCTTCGGCAAGGACTCCGAGCGGGCCGCCCGCGCGTCCTGGGCCGCCGGGCAGCAGGGCAGGTTCTGGCAGTTCCACGACGAGATCTACGCCAAGACCCGCAAGGGTGACGCGCTCGCCGAGGACAAGCTCGTCGACATGGCCGGCAGCGCCGGCGTCAAGGACCTCGACAAGTTCCGCGCCGATCTGAACGGGTCGGCCTCCGCGGCCGCGGTCAAGAAGGACCAGGAGGAGGGGTACTCCATCGGCGTGCAGTCCACCCCGACCTTCCTCGTGAACGGGCGGCCGATCGCGGGCGCCCAGCCCATGAGCGCCTTCGACGAGGCCATCGCGCAGGCCAAGGCGGCGAAGAAGAGCGACAAGTGACCGACATCGGCTACCTCGCCGCCTTCCTCGGCGGCGCTCTCGCCCTGGTCAGCCCGTGCAGCGCGCTGCTGCTGCCGGCGTTCTTCGCCTACTCCCTCGCGAGCCCCGGCCGGCTGCTAGCCCGCACCTGCGTCTTCTACCTCGGGCTCGCGACCACGCTCGTCCCCCTGGGCGCCGCGTCGACCGCCGCCAGCCGCCTCTTCAACGGCCACCGCGACGTGCTGATCAGCGTCGGCGGCTGGCTGGTGATCGCGATGGGCGTCGCGCAGATCCTCGGCCTGGGCTTCGCGTCGAAGCGGGCACAGGCCGCGGCCGGGCGGATCACTCCGCGGTCGGCGGCGTCGACGTTCCTGCTGGGCTGTGTGTACGGGCTGGCCGGCTTCTGCGCCGGACCGATCCTCGGCGCGGTGCTGACCCTGACCGCCGCGACCGGCAACCCTGCGTACGGCGCGTCGATGCTCGCCGTCTACGCCCTGGGCATGGCCCTGCCGCTGTTCGTGCTGGCCCTGTTCTGGGACCGCTTCCAGCTCGGCCGGCGCCGCTGGCTGCGCGGCCGCGAACTCCGGGCGGGCCGGCTGCGGCTGCACACCACCTCCCTCGTGTCCGGCCTCTTCTTCATCGGCATCGGCGTGCTCTTCCTCGCCTACGACGGGACGACCGGCCTGCCCGGCGTCCTGGACGCCGACCAGGAGTTCCGTCTGGAGGAGCTCGCGTCCCGGGTGGGCAACGCGGTGCCGGACTACGCGCTGCTGGCGGTGGTCGCGCTGGTGGTGGCCGGCGTACTCGCCCGGATCGCCCTGCGCCCGGAGAAGCGGCCGGAGCCGGAGCGGGACTGAGGCCCGGCCGCCGGCCGGGCTCGACCGCACATCCGGATCGAGCCCGGCCGACGCACCGGGGCCGGTCAGAACTGCACGTCGGAACACGCGTAGAACGCGTTGCCCGTGTCCGCGATCGTCCAGACCGCCAGGATCAGCTGCTTGCCCGTCCGCCCGGCCGGGATCGTCCCCTGGTGGGTGACGGTCGCGTCAGGGATCTTGCCTCCGTACGGGACGGTCAGGAACGGCTGGTCCTCCAGGTCCGACCGGGTGAGCGGCCGGGTGGGGTCGTAACCGGGCTTCGTGAGGTAGTAGCTGAAGTCCGTCGTGGCGTGCCGGGCCGTGAGCCGCCAGCGGAAGGTGTAGTCCTGTCCGGCCGTGACCGGGGTCGCGGGCCACTGCCCGCCCCGGGGGTCGTCGAGCTGTGCGAAGCGACTGTTGCCGCCCGCGCATATCGTCCCGTCGGACGGCCCGTGCGAGGGGAATCCCTTGGGGCCCTCGACGCTCTGGGGTTCCCACTGGATGTCCCCGCAGTCCTGCACGGTGCCGTTCGCGCAGAACTCCTGGCGACTGGTGGGGGAGTCGGTGTAACCGTGACTGCTTGCACTGCTCGTGCCGAGCAGGGAGACGCCGGCGATGCCGAGGCCGATGATCGCCGCACTGATCTTTTTGCGCATGCTTCGCTCCTCGAAGAACGTGGGGGGTTCTGTGAGCCGAGTGCTGTGAGCCGAGTGAACTGCGGTCTAGACCAAGGCGGAGGCTAGTACCAGCCTGTGGTCATGTCCAGGCCAATGAACGAAGTCATCCGGCCGAAGTTCACCCGCGAGGACGTCACCGGTTCGCCGCCAAGAGGTGGTTGTCCTGCATACGGGCACGCGCCGGCCCCACGGCGCTTCGTGATTCAAGGACGCGCCCTTGACGTGGGCCACCGGGCGGGCACGCCGTACCGCGGCCGTACGGGTGCCAGGCCGGACCGGGGTCAACGCACCCGGCCGTACAGGTTCGGGTCGTAGTGCGCGAACGTGGAGACCCGGACCTTCCTGCCGGGCCTCGGCGCCTCGATGTACCGCTTGCCGCCCAGATAGATCGCGGCGTGGTGCACCCCGGACGCCTTGCCGTTGGACGACCAGAAGACGATGTCGCCGCGGCGCAGGGCCGACCGCGGGATCCGGGTCGTGGCGCGGTACTGGTCGGCCGCGATCCGCGGCAGCCTGGCCCCCGCCTTGCGGTACGCCTTCTGGATGAGCCCGGAGCAGTCCCAGCGGTGCGGGCCGTTGCCGCCCAGGGCGTACGGATCCCCGATGTGGGCCATCGCGAAGGCGATCGCGGGTTCGAGATCCCGCCGCCCGGCGGCCGGCCGCTGGGGGTGCTGGGGCCGTGCCGGCTCGGGGGGCGCGGGAGGCTCCTGCGACTCCTCCGGGCCGGACTCGTCGGCGGGCGCCTCGGCCTCCTCCTGGGCGGACGCCTCGTCGTCCCCCTCCTCGGCGCCCTCTTCCTCGGTGTCGCCGTCCTCGGCCTCACCGCCGGGCGCCGCCTCGGCTTCGACGGCGTCCGGATCCGCCTCCGACTCCGGCACGGCCTCGGCCGCACCCTGCCCCTCCTCCGCCTCCCCACCTGCGGAAACGGCACCCGGATGCGGGAGCGGAGGACTCTGTGGAGCGTTCGCGCTCTCCGTCTGCCCCGGGCCCGGCCGCGGGGATGCCACCGCCGCGCCCACCCCGGGCCCCGCCAGGACCACCGCGCCCACCGCCACCGCGACCGCGCCTCGGAGGGCACACCGGTGCCGTACGGGACCGGCGGCCGTCCGGCGCTTCCCCACGGCCACCGCGGCGGCCCCGTCGACGCAGAGCGCGCACGCGCAGTCGCCGGGTATCGCCTCGGTGAAAGCCGGTATTCGCACGGCACCGCTGCCTTCCGTCGTACTCGGCACAGCTTCTCAACGGCCGAGGAAAACCGCATGTCGGAAAATACGGGCGAATCTCTCGGCGGCCGAGAACCTTCGCCCCGCCCGCACGGCCCGCCCCGCCCACGCAGCCCGCACGACCCGCGCAGCGCCGCACGCAGGCGCTTTCCACCTCCCACCGGCTCCGGGAGGTGGTCAGGAGCACCCTCCGGGATCAGGTAGAGTTTCCTCTGTCAGCAGGCGCCGCTAGCTCAGTTGGTTAGAGCAGCTGACTCTTAATCAGCGGGTCCGGGGTTCGAGTCCCTGGCGGCGCACAGACAGAAGAAGGCCCCCCACCACGGTGAGGGGCCTTCTTCGTGCGCGCGGAAGGCCCCGGAGGGCCGGGCACCACTTCCGAATGCTTCAGCCTCCTTCGTACGGATCTTCGCATCACGCACCGCTTTGCCCGGTAAACACCTCGTTTCACCCTTGTGATCATGACGTGGCGTCCGAGATCCTGAGCCGAGAGCAATGACTCAACGTCAATGAGTGACCAATGAGTTGCGCGTGCCGGTGGGGAGCCGGTGCGCACAGGGTCCATGCGGCTGTGGGGGGCCGACGGACTCACGACGGACACACGCAGTCAGCATGCGTGCGGGGGGATGACCATGACGACCACGCCTGCCGATGCCCGGCAGCAGACCCACGCCCCGGCGGCCGCCGGCGGCCCGCCACGGGCACCCGGAGTGCCACAGCAGCCCGCCGGGCCCACGACGGCACCACCCGGCGGAACGACGGGCGACCGGACCACGGTCCGGTCGCCCGTCCGTCCGCCGGCAGCGCGCCCGCGCTTCGACTACGAGCACTACAGCAGGCTGGCCGGCCCCCTCACCGAGCCCCAGCCGGGCCGGCCGTACCGCGTCCGCTACCGCAGCCTGCTCGCGGACGAGACGCACCGCGTCCTCGGCGCCCTCCTGCTCGGCGCCGCGCCCGTGGTCTCCCTGGGCCTGCTGCTGTGGCTGATGCAGCCCGCCCACTGGACGCACCGCGACCACTCCACCGCGCTGATGCGGTCCCTGGACACCGTGATGCTGGTGTCGATCGGCCTGATCGAGCTGTTCCGCACCCTGAACGTGGCGTCCAACGCCCACGCCACCCTCGTCGCGCGCGACCCCGTGCCGGTGGTGCCCGAGAGCGGCACCAAGGTCGCCTTCCTCACCTCGTTCGTGCCCGGCAAGGAGCCGCTCGAGATGGTCACCCGGACCCTCCAGGCGGCGATCAGACTGCGGCATCGCGGGCCGCTGCACGTATGGCTGCTGGACGAGGGCGACGACCCCGGGGTCAGAGAGGTGTGCAGACGGCTCGGCGTCCACCACTTCTCCCGGAAGGGCGTCGAGAAGTGGAATCAGCCGAAGGGCCCGCACCGCGCGAGAACGAAGCACGGGAACTACAACGCCTGGCTGGCCGCCCACGGCGACGACTACGACTTCTTCGCTTCCGTCGACACCGACCACGTGCCACTACCGAACTTCCTCGAACGCATGCTCGGCTATTTCCGTGACCCGGACATCGCGTTTGTCGTTGGACCACAGGTGTACGGGAACTACGATGCGGCCGTGACCAAGGCCGCCGAGAGCCAGCAGTTCCTGTTCCACGCCCTGATCCAACGCGCCGGAAACCGTTATGGCGCGCCCATGTTCGTCGGCACCAACAATGCCGTCCGGATCAGCGCGCTCAAGGGCATCGGCGGGCTCTACGACTCGATCACCGAGGACATGGCCACCGGTTTCGAACTGCACCGGCACCGCAATCCCGCGACCGGTCGCAAATGGCGCTCCGTGTACACCCCGGACGTCCTCGCGGTGGGCGAGGGGCCGAATTCCTGGACGGACTTCTTCACCCAGCAACTGCGTTGGTCGCGAGGCACGTACGAGACCATCATCAAGCAGTTCTGGAAAGGCCCGTTCACCCTGTCACCGGGCAAATTCGTCAACTACACGCTGATGGTCATCTATTATCCGATGACCGCACTCAACTGGCTGCTGGGCGCCTTGAGCTGTGCGCTCTTCCTGGGGCTCGGCGCCTCCGGGATCCAGATCGACTCCCAGGTCTGGATGATGCTCTACAGCGACGCCGCCGCCCTCCAGATCGGGCTCTACATCTGGAACCGCCGGCACAACGTCTCCCCGCACGAGCCCGAGGGCTCCGGCGGGCTCGCGGGCATGGTGATGTCCGCGCTGTCGGCGCCGATCTACGCCCGTTCGCTGATGGACGCGGTGCTGCGCCGCAGGAGCACTTTCGTGGTGACGCCCAAGGGTGACTCGGCGAGCCCGGACACCCTCTTCGGCACCTTCCGCGTCCACCTGTTCTTCCTGGTGGTGTTCGGCGGCTCGCTGCTGTCCTCGTTCTGGCTCGGCCACACGCACGCGGCGATGCGCACGTGGGCGGCCCTGGCCCTCGCCATCACCGTCGCGCCGGTCCTCGCGTGGTGGTGGACCGTGCGCAACGCCAAGCAAGCCGTGGAGGTCAGCAGATGAACCAGGCCCGTTTCCATGTCAGCCGCCGCACCCGCCGCATGGCCGTCGGGTCGGCGGTGGTGCTCGCCCTGGCGGGGATGAACGGACCGGCGCTGTGGGGCTACGCCTCCGACCAGTACCACGACTACAAGATCAACCAGCCGGAGTACAAGGCGAAGAACGGCCACTGGGACATGGTCGACGTCCCCGACGAATACCGCATCAACACCATTCACGCGGCCCTGCTGCACACCGGCAAGGTGCTGCTCGTCGCCGGGTCGGGCAACAACGCCGCCAACTTCAAGGCGAAGTCCTTCCGTTCGGTCCTGTGGGACCCGGAGAAGAACACCTTCAAGAACATCCCGACCCCGAAGGACCTCTTCTGCGCCGGGCACACCCAGCTGCCCGACGGGAATCTCCTGGTGGCCGGCGGCACCCAGCGCTACGAAAAGCTGGGCGGTGACGTGACCAAGGCCGGCGGGCTGATGGTCGTCCACAACGAGGACCCGGACAAGCCGATCACGCTGCCCGCGGGCACCAGATTCACCGGCAAGAACAACGGGAAGACCTTCGAGTCCAAGGACCCCGTGCTCGTGCCCCGGGCCAAGAAGGTGCAGGACGACGAGAGCCACAAGGTCACCGTCACGGTCAGCACCGCGCGCGTCTATGTGGAGGCCCTGGAAAAGGGCCACCAGCACGAGACCGGGCTCACCGACAACTACAGCATCCAGGGCCTGAAGGGCACCGACACCCGTAACGTCTACGGAATCGCCAACAAGCTCTCGTTCGACAAGAAGGACTTCCAAGGCATCAAGGACGCCTATGAGTTTGACCCGGTCGCCGAGCGCTATGTCACGGTCGACCCGATGAACGAGGCCCGCTGGTATCCCACCCTCACCACCCTCCAGGACGGCAAGGTCCTCTCCGTCTCCGGTCTCGACGAGATCGGCCAGGTCGTGCCGGGGAAGAACGAGATCTACGACCCGAAGACCAAGAGGTGGACCTACCTGCCCAAGGAGCGCTTCTTCCCGACCTATCCCGCGCTCTTCCTCACGGACAAGGGCCGGATCTTCTACACGGGTTCCAACGCGGGCTACGGGCCGGCCGACAAAGGCCGCGTCCCCGGCGTGTGGGACCTGGGAAGCAACGACTTCACCGAGATCCCCGGGATGAGCGACCCGGACACCCTGGAGACCTCGATGTCCGTGCTGCTGCCGCCCGCCCAGGACCAGCGCTACATGGTCCTCGGCGGCGGCGGGGTCGGCGAGGACAAGAAGGCGACCGCCCGGACCCGGATCGTCGACCTGCACGCCCCGCAGCCGCGCTTCAGGAACGGCCCCGATCTCTACGCCGAGGCCCGCTACCCCAGCAGCGTCATCCTGCCCGACGACACGGTCCTGACCACCAACGGCTCGGGTGACTACCGCGGGCGCAGCGATTCCAACATCCTCAAGGCGGAGATCTACGACCCGAAAGACAACTCCCGGCACCCGGCCGCCGATCCGCTGGTGGGCCGCAACTACCACTCGGGCGCCCTGCTGCTGCCCGACGGCCGGGTGATGACCTTCGGTTCCGACTCGCTCTTCGGCGACAAGGCCAACAGCAGGCCCGCGACCTTCCAGCAGGAGATCGACCTCTACACCCCGCCGTACCTCTTCAAGAGCGGCGCCCGGCCCGAGCTGAAGGACACCGGCACCGAGCCGAGGACGCCGGCGCTCGGCGACAAGGTGACGTACCGGACGGGTGGTCCACGGCCGGTCGCGAAGGCGCGGCTGATCCGGCCTGGGTCTTTCACGCACGTCACGAATGTGGAACAGCGGTCGATCGCGCTGGACTTCACGAAGGAACGGGACGGTATCGCCGTCACCATCCCCAAGGATCCGTCGCTGGTGCCGCCTGGTTGGTACATGCTGAACGTCGTGGACGACCGGGGAGTGCCGTCACCGGCGGTGTGGCTGAAGGTCAAGGGGGCGTAGGGGGTTTTCTTCCCCTGCCCCTTCCCGCACTGGGGCACGCGCCCCAGCCCCCCGGCTGCGGGCCGGTCGGCGCCTGCGGCGGGCTTTCCCCCACCCCGCCCCTTCCCGAAACTGGGGGCAAGCCCCCAGACCCCCGAAGCACGCTTCGCGCGCTGTCCTC